>CAZJNL010000219.1:0-7469 GCA_964546515.1 uncultured Oscillatoria sp. | reverse complement strand
GACAACCGCCCCCCCAGCGCGAACCCCACCCCGAAACCCTCTTTCCCTTCCAGACGCCCTCCCGCTCTTCATGCGGGCTTCCATTTACGCCACCCGTTCCCTTTTCACCGGCAATCCCCGCTACCCGTTCCCTTTTCACCGGCACTCCCCCCACCCCACCGGCACCTACCCCGCCGCAAAGGAGCCGGTTTCTTGCAGGGCGTGCAGCCGGTAGTAAATCCCCTTGTGGCGCAGCAACTCCTCGTGACTCCCCACTTCCGCAATCCGCCCCTGATCGAGCACCACAATCTTGTCCGCCTCCCGCACTGTACTGAGCCGGTGGGCAATAATAATCGTCGTGCGGGTGCCGAGAATACTCTTCATCGCCAGCTGAATCGAGCGCTCAGATTCATAATCCAAACTGGAAGTCGCTTCATCAAAAACCAGCACGTCTGGCTCCACCAAAAGCGCTCGCGCAATTCCCAGCCGCTGCTTCTGCCCGCCCGACAGCCGCACGCCCCGCTCTCCTACCACAGTGTAGTACCCTTTGTCAAGCTGTCGGATAAATTCATCCGCTCTGGCAATGCGGCAAGCTTCTTGCACCTGCTGGAAACTGGCATTTGGATTGCCGTATTTCAGATTATCCAGCAACGTGCCGTTGAAGATATCAACTTCTTGGTGGACGATAGCCAGCCGGCGGCGGTAGCAGGCGGCATCAAGGGGTTGGATGTCCTCCCCATCCATGAAAATCTTGCCGCCATCGGGTTCAAAATAGCGGAACAGCAGCTTCACGAGCGTGGACTTTCCGGAACCCGACCGGCCCACCAGCGCCACCGTCTGGTACGGCTCAATCAGCAGGTTGATATCCTGCAATACCGGACGTGAGGAATCGTACCCAAAAGTGACGTGGGAAAACTCCACCTTGCCGGTGAACTTGTAAGGCGTGAGCGCCAGCGGTTTCGGGGAAGCAGGTGTCAAATCCACCGCATCGCTGCCCGATGGGTGGCGCATAAATTCGTGGAATCGCACCATAGAAGCGTACCGGCGGGCAAACATCTCCGCCAAGTTAGCGATCGGGCGCAACTCCGAATAAGCCATGCTGGCAAAAGAAAAAGTGGTGATGAAGTGTCCGAGAGACATTCCGCCGCTGACTGTCTCTAGCAGGGTAAACCCCAGCACCGCAAACAGACACACCTGAATCACCGTGGTTTGCCACATCGTCAGCACGGTGTAACTGATGTTGATGCGGCCATCGATAACAGTAAACTCCCGCTCTATACGCTGGCGCTGGCGCTTTAGTTCAGTCGCTTCCCTGGCAAAGGCTTTCACGGTTTTGATATTGGTGACAATTTCCGAGGTGCGGCTTTCGGTATTTTCGATGTGCCGGTCTATTAATTCCTCTCGCTTTATCAACTCTGCCAAGCTTTTCAGGCTGAAGCCGAGGAGAAAAAAGAACGAAACCATGAACAGCACGGCAATCCGCCACTCGATTAACCAGACGGTCGCAAAGATTCCCAGCATCCGGCAGAGTTTGGGAATCAGCTGACCGGCGATTTCTGGGTAAGTCCAGGTGTGGTTTCCCACCCCCCTGGCAATCCGCCCAGCAATCCGTCCGGCATTATTTTCCTCATAAAACTCCAGTGGCAGAGTCAGGATTTTTGCCAAAGCTTTTTGGTTATAGTCGCGGCGGGTGCGCAGAGCAATATCCCAGTGAAACCAGAGTCCCAGCCAAGGTTGCACCGGCGCTCTCGCCACTGTGGCCAAAAAAATAAGCCCCATCAGGACTCCCAAAGAGAGGGGCTTACCGGCAGTCAACCCTGTCAAGTCAGCCACCGCCGCTATCAGGTTTTGCGTTATTCCATCCATCGGCAAGCCTGAAAGCACGTTTAAAATCTGGCCGATCGCGTAGGGCAGAATCAAATCCAGGATTTCAAAGGCGCAAGAAGCCGCAATACTAAAAGCGGCCACCAGCCAGTACCGCCGGTAGTAGCTGAGGAGATCGCGAAATTTTGTCATAAAAAACTCTTTCCGCAGGTAGCCAAAATGGACACACCGTTTGCCAAACCTAGGCTTTGGCAGAAACCGAGTTTCAAGTCCTGCGGGTATAGCTCTACGTCAAAGCCGTTCAAAAATCCGGTTTTTCTTCCCGGAGATGATTTAACCTTTTATTTTGTCCACCTACTTATCAGCTCCTAGCTGTTTTCAGTCCTGAAACCGTACCTTAGCACAGGTGGGCTAATCTACTCAGCCCCAATTCCGAAGTTGGGATGAGAAATTCAGGACTCGGGCGGGCTGCGGCTGGGGTGAATTTTACCAAAGCAACCCCTCATCCGCCACCCAGCCGGCAACGGGAGAAAGGGAATCAAACCTTTCCAACCCCCCTGTGCCTTTTTCTGACTCCCCCTCTCCCCAAGTGGGAGAGGGGGCTGGGGGGTGAGGGGCTTGTGGGAGAGGGGGTTGGGGGCGAGGGGCTTGTGGGAGAGGGGGTTGGCGAGCGAGGGGCTTGCGGTCAATCTACTGGACATGATATAATATTTTCGCTCCCCAGCCCCCCCTGAACCACTTTCTGGTGGCACAGGCATGGGAGCCTGTGCCGGTCGCCGGTCAGTCAAAACAGTTTTTACAGAATCAGACTGCGTAGGCTGCTGTCAGCGCCCACACGATGAGGAACGCAATCGCGCCCAGCACCGCAATCGAGGTGATTGCGATCGCAGCGGGGCTGTCTGCCCCCTTGAATTTCATGATGCCACGGTCTAGATCGGACATAGCCCTGTTATAATTCCTCTGACAAAGAGCTACTTTACGTTAATTGATACTAATATATGGGAGTGGGGTGACGCCGAAGCGGCCAGCAAGTCAGATCCTGAAAGGGTAAGATGAGTAGTCCTCACAATGTAAGATAGCACAGAGCAAGCCATCACGGATTCCAAACGCTGCATGGGCAAAAAGCCAACGATTGCCATTTCCCACCTGGGCTGTGAAAAAAATCGCATCGACACCGAACATATGCTGGGCCTGCTGGTGCGAGCGGGCTACCAGGTGGACACCAACGAAGAATTAGCGGATTACGTCATTGTCAACACCTGCAGTTTTATCCAAGCGGCACGGGAAGAGTCGGTGCGGACTCTGGTAGAGCTGGCAGAGGCCAACAAAAAAATCGTGATCGCCGGCTGCATGGCGCAGCACTTCCAAGAGCAACTGCTCGACGAACTGCCAGAAGCGGTCGCCCTGGTGGGCACCGGCGACTACAGCAAAATCGTAGAAGTGATCGAGCGTGCCGAAACCGGCGAGCGAGTTAAGGAGGTGACACCGGAACCGACTTACATAGCGGACGAAACCACACCCCGCTACCGCACGACGACCGAAGGGGTGGCCTACCTGCGAGTGGCGGAAGGGTGCGACTATCGCTGCGCCTTCTGTATTATCCCCCACCTGCGAGGCAACCAGCGCTCGCGCTCCATCGAGTCCATTGTGGCGGAAGCCCAACAGCTGGCCTCGGAGGGCGTTCAGGAAATTATCTTGATCTCCCAAATCACCACCAACTACGGCCTCGACCTGTACGGCGAGCCGCGTCTGGCGGAACTGCTGCGGGCTTTGGGTGAGGTGGACGCGCCCTGGATTCGCATGCACTACGCTTATCCCACAGGGCTGACTCCTAAAGTGATAGCCGCGATTAAGGAAACGCCCAACGTCCTGCCCTACCTCGATTTGCCCCTGCAGCACTCCCACCCGGAAATCCTGCGGGCCATGAACCGGCCTTTCCAGGCGGGGGTGAACGACGCCATCATCGAGCGGATCAAGACGGCGCTCCCCGATGCCGTTCTCAGAACAACCTTTATTGTCGGGTTTCCTGGAGAAACAGATAAACACTTTGAACATTTGCTACAATTTGTAAAGAAACATGAGTTCGACCACGCAGGAGTGTTTACATTTTCCCCAGAAGAGGGCACCCCGGCATACAGTCTGCCGTCCCAGCTACCGCAAGACGTGATGGACGCCCGCAGGGACGCCCTGATGGAAGCCCAGCAGCCAATCTCCTTGAAGAAAAATCAAGCCGAGGTGGGCAAGGTGGTTTCCGTACTGATAGAGCAAGAAAATCCCGAGACGGGCGAGTTAATCGGTCGCTCGGCACGGTTCGCCCCAGAAGTGGATGGCTTGGTTTACGTTCAGGGAGCCGCTCGGCTGGGCTCTCTAGTGCCGGTGGCCATTACCGGGGCCGGTGTTTACGACTTGTACGGCCATGTCGCCACGGCGGCAGACCTCATCCAGGCCAAGTAACAGGCAAATGCGGAAAGTTTTGCGAAATTGTTGCGAGTTGCTTAACAAAAGTTTAATGTTGAGTTAATATTTCAGCAGAACGTTTGAGCGTGAGCGGAGGTCGGAGGGGGTCTAACCCTTCCAGGCATTCGCCCAGAAAAGAAAAGAGCTTTGGCCACCGCCCGCTGGGCTCCCAGCTCGAGCTGGGCCTTGACAAATTACTGACCAGCCACTGCTCTAAAGCCGCCGCTCGCAGACAAATGATTCATTCGACATCCCCGCTGTTCAACTCGTAGCTTGAATCGAAGCCGGTGTGATGAGCAGTGGCACAGGCACCCCGCCTGTAAGAGATCCTTTGTACCAGCGCTCAGACTGCTCGCAGTGCAGTTTGGCACGTCATTTACCGCATTGAAATACGTTTATAGGAGATTAAATGGATTTGTCATTCAAAAACCTAGGTCTTTCTGAAGCTCGCGTCAGCCAATTAGAAAAACTGGGTTTCACAGCCCCGACAGCAATTCAAACCCAAGCGATTCCAGAGCTGCTGGCGGGACGAGATGTGGTGGGACAAGCGCAAACCGGCACCGGCAAGACGGCGGCGTTTTCCCTGCCCATTTTGGAGCGGATTGATTTGAGCAAACCGGCAGTACAAGCCCTGATTCTCACCCCAACCCGGGAGCTGGCGCTGCAAGTGAGCAACGCCATCCGCGACTTTAGCGGCGACCGGCGCTTGGGCATTTTGGCAGTTTACGGCGGCTCGGCGATAGACCGCCAGATCCGCTCCCTGCAGCGGGGCGTGCAAATTGTCGTGGGGACACCCGGGCGGATCATCGATTTGCTCGAGCGGGGGAACCTGAAGCTGGATCAGCTAACTTGGCTGGTGCTCGACGAAGCCGATGAAATGCTGAGCATGGGCTTTATTGATGATGTCGAGAAAATCCTCAGCCAAGCCCCATCCGACCGGCAGACGGCCTTTTTCTCGGCGACGATGGAGCCCTCGATTCGCCAGCTGGTGTCCAAGTTCCTGCGCGAGCCGGTCAACGTCAGCATCAAGCTGCAGAAAGCGACGCCGAAGCAAATCGAGCAGCACGTTTATATGGTGCCGCGCGGCTGGACGAAAGCCAAAGCCCTGCAGCCGATTTTGGAATTGGAAGATCCGGAATCTGCTATTATATTTGTTCGCACGCGGCGGGCGGCGGCTGAGCTGACCAGCGAGCTGCAAGCTGCCGGTCACAGCGCAGACGAGTACCACGGCGACTTGAATCAAGCCCAGCGGGAGCGGTTGCTGAGCCGGTTCCGCCAGCAGCAAGTGCGGTGGATTGTCGCCACGGACATCGCGGCTCGCGGGCTGGATGTGGATCACCTGACGCATGTGATCAACTACGATTTGCCCGACAGCGTGGAAAGCTATGTGCACCGGATTGGGCGCACCGGGCGTGCCGGCAAAGCAGGAACGGCCATTTCCCTGGTTCAGCCGTTTGACCGGCGCAAGCTGCAGCAAATTGAGCGCCATGTGCGCCAAACTCTGAAGATTAACTCGGTGCCGAGTCGCTCGCAAATCGAGTCGCGCCAGCTGGAGAAACTGCAAGCCCAAGTGCGGGCGGCTCTCACCGGCGAGCGTTTGGCGTCGTTTTTGCCGATTGTGTCTCAGTTGGGCGAGGAGTACGACGCACACGCTATCGCGGCGGCGGCTCTGCAAATGGCCTACGACCAAACTCGTCCGGCGTGGCTGCGCTCAGACGCTCCTGTGGAAGATCCGCTAGGGGATCCCAAGCCCAAGCTGATCAAGCGGGCTAAACCTTCTGTCGGGCAACCTTCTGTGTCCCAGAGCCCTGTCTCGCAGACTTCTGTCGGGCAATCCTCTGTCTCGCAGAATGGCTAGTCTGGGGGAGTGAGTGGTGTTCTGGTGGTGTTTGGGGATTCCCCAGATGCCACCCCGGCGCTAAGTGCCAGCAAGTTAGTGTGCGGATAAATTGCATAGAATAGAGACAGCGCCGGTAGGGTTTCGGCAGCGGCTGTAGCGGGTGAATTGTCTGTGAGTTTCACAGAAGGTTCATCTGTTGCAGCCGGTGCCGGTTTGCTGCCGGTGTTTGTTTCCCCTCGTTCCCAGGCGGAGCCTGAGAACGCTCTTTTAGAGGCTCTGCCTCCTTTCAAGTGACAAGCCGATTAAAAGCCTAACAGCTTATAAA
The DNA here is from genome assembly GCA_964546515.1 of uncultured Oscillatoria sp. Taxonomy (GTDB): domain Bacteria; phylum Cyanobacteriota; class Cyanobacteriia; order Cyanobacteriales; family Oscillatoriaceae; genus Oscillatoria. Next base: position 1,044 of record CAZJNL010000219.1, on the reverse strand, counting down.
CCCGCCCCTCCTGCCGGCTGTGACATTAATGTGCAAATTAGATGCGGGGATGCGGGAGGGCGGGGCCAGGGGTGGGGGAGAAGTGCCGGTGTGGGGGAGAAGCGCTAGAACAGGTAAGTCGCACAGACTTCGGGGCTGCAGGTGCTGAGACTGCCTACCTGTTTCTAAACCAACACACGCTAGTCTCTGATCAGACCCAAAGCAATCTGCACCGCAGTGTTAATCACAAATCCCTGAGTAGTTTTACTTCTCCCTATCTTATTACCATCCTGCTCAGTTTTAGCCCAAGTATGTTACCATTGCTGTCAACTCCAAGATGAAGACGCTCTTGTCCTTCACTGTTCTCAAGACGAGCGATAAATTCAAATGAACCGTCAGCGTTTTCCTTAGTAATCCTGATTAGATTACAGTTTCCATCAGATGCATAGCGTTTGTCTGGCATAGTGTCAAACTCCTAAAAATCAGTCAAAAATATTGGCGGTCGGCCCATGTTCAACCACTTGACTCGACCTAACGTCCTCTTCTCCAATAAGATAACCCACTCGCTCAAAACTGAAAAGCCGAACAAGTTGGAAAAAGTTGGATATTTCTAAAATTGGGATAGAGAATGGGCAGGCGCGGCCAAAAAAGTTGGAAAAAGTTGGAAAAAGTTTGGTATTGTTACCCCAGCGCTCTCACCGGCATACCTGTGGACATCCCTCAGATGTTGGCTCTTTCTAAGATTGGCAGACAGAATGGGGATGGCCAGCCGAACAAGTTGGAAAAAGTTGGCTGTCTCTAAAATTGGGAGAGGAAATGGGTGGGCGGGGCTAAAAAGTAGGAAAAAGTGGGAAAAAGTTTGGTACAGTAACTACAGCGCTCTCACCGGCCCACCAGTGGACATTCCTCAGATATTGCAATTTGTCGGTGAAGCAGTCTGCGCCAAGACCGGCAAACATCTCAATGACTTGCAGCGGAGAATTATCGCGGGAATACTGAAGGGCCAAAAGTATGCCGGCGTTGCAGAAACTTATGGGTATAGCGCCAAGCACATAAAAAAAGCCA
>CAZJNL010000218.1:0-7481 GCA_964546515.1 uncultured Oscillatoria sp. | reverse complement strand
CCCCCCCCCCCCCCCCCCCCCCCCCCCCCCGGCGGCCCCCCCCCCCCCCCCCCCCGGGGGGGGCGGAGCAAGGACAAGCCTTTGGATGAATAAGAAGTATACAAGAAGAAAGCAGTGGGGAACTAAAAATATGCCTAAAAAGTCAAAGAATGATTCGGGTGATAAGCCACGCAAAGCCAAATCGAAAGAAAAGGGCGAGCGCACTCGCGAGGTTCTGTCACGGCTGGAAGTGGGGCTTTTTGAATTGCAGGGACAGTTGCAGCTGGCGGCGCAAGAGAGAGCGCAGTTGCGCGAGCTGTTGCAGGAGGCGGCGCAGGAGAGAGCATTGCTGCAGTCTCAGCTGGACTGGGTGCTGTACCGGCTCGAACAGTTCAACCCAGAGCAAATGCAACACTCCCTGTGGCGACTGGAAGAATGGCTCAGTGGGGGGCAAAGCCAGAGCTATCTGAGTTCTGAGGTGGGGGTGGACTACAGCCACTTGCAGAATCTGCTGGCAAAAGGGAAATGGCGAAAAGCGGATGAAGAGACTTGGGGAGCAATGCTGAGAGTTGCCGGTCGCGAAGAGGAAGGCTGGCTGACGGTAGAAGATATGCAAAATTTTCCCAGCACAGATTTGCGCACCATCGACACGCTCTGGGAACAGTACAGTAACGCTCGCTTTGGGTTGAGCGTGCAGCTGCGGATCATGCAGAGTGCCGGTGGGGACTACACAAATTTTTGCGATTGCGTGGGGTGGCGCGTCACCGGCAACTGGAAGTATTACGACGATCTGACTTTCAGCCTGGAGGCTCCTGAGGGGCATTTGCCGGTGATTGGGTGGCGGCGACGCGCCTGTTATGGAGTCGGTAAAAGTACGGCGAGCGAGAGTTTTAATCTGCTGACGGCAAAAGTTGTCAGACAGTAGGGTGGGTTCCTTCCGGGGGAACGCACCCTACTTTACCCTCGTGGGAGCATCCCATTTATGTAAACCCATCTCTTGTAGGACAGGCATCTTGCCTGTCCCAGAGCTATGTTTCAGGCACAGGCTGAACGCAGCGCTACAAAAAATGAATAGATTTACAAAATCGGGATGCTCCCACCCTCGTTCCCAGGCTCCGCCTGAGAACGAGAAACTAGAGGTTCTGCCTCCTAATGACAAAGGTGGCAAGATTTCAGTTATTAACGCCCCCTACTCTTCGCTCAGGATTTGGTTGATTCGGTTTTGCAGTTGCGCTCGCAATGCTTCTGCTTTCTGATAATTAATAGCTCGCTCTGTCTTTTGAGGGGCTTGAGAACCGCTATCTTCCCAAGGCCGGTATAGGGGCTGAATATAGTAGCGCAGGCGGGTTTTCATTGCCCAGACTCCCATTGAGGGAAAGAGCAGAAAAGGAATCCTCAAAAATGAAATGGGGAAAAATGGCAAGTTGGCCAGACGCGCCAACGTTTTAATATTAAAAGCTAGAGGGTGCAGATATTCGCTGCCGGTGCAAACTACGGGCAGAATGGGGATTTTGTAGCGCTCGCTGAGGCGAATAAAACTGGGGTCGAATTTGGCGAGCTGATAGCGCCGCCGCCAGTCTTTGGCCGGCCCACGCCCGCCTTCTGGGGCGTAAAGCAGAATAGTTTTTTGGTGTTGGGAGTTAAGTGCGGCTTCAAAGCTATCTTTTTTTGCCGGCACTCCTCCTAGGATTTGTGACCAGCCAGGGGGCAGCCACCACTTTACCCAGGGGTGGTCGAAGAGGCTAATATGAGCGAGTAATTGCACAAAGCATTGCTGTTGGTGACTTAAGAGAAAGGCTAATCCCAGGAAATCCCAAGGAAAGTTCATGCCGGCATGGTTGGGGATGACAATCAGTGGGCCGGGTTCGGGGATGTTTTCGGTTTGGATTAATTCGGCTTGAAAGTAATGTGTTACAATGGGAGTGAGGATTTCGTCTCGGAAGGCTTGCTGGTACGCCGGCTCGATTTGGCAATTTTCTGTTTGGGGCAACCGGCAGCCCAGGCGCAACCACCGGCTGAACAGTGCCAGGTAAAAGCCGCCGGGAATGAGAAATAAGGTGTATTCTAAAGGAATCCACCCGTCTGGATCGGGGTGGTAGTGCTGCCAGTGCCGGTTGAATAAAATCAGCCATGCTGGGGGATACCACAGGCAAAACCAATCAAACCAGGTAAATGGATAGGGATGGGGCAATTCCTGTGCTGTTGAGATAGCCATCTGCTTGGCCGGTGCTTGGCCGGTGGAATAGCTATTATCCCTATGCTAGCGAAAGCAGCTGTGGGGTGCGTTCCCCCCAAGGGAACGCACCCTACTTTTAACCCAGACGCGAAAAATCGCGTCTCTGCAAAAGGGGGAGAGGGGGAAAAGGGAAGAGATCGGAAAAATCCACCCCGAGACAGAAGTATTGAGGTTAGCTGTTGTGTTATTAGCTGTTAGGCTTTTAATCTGCTTTTCCGTTGAAAGGAGGCTCCGCCTCCAGATTGCGTTCCCAGCCTGAGGCTGGGAACGAGTGAAACGAGAGAAAAAGATTAAGTTTTTGAAGCACCTCTTACAGTTCGCAATCAGGTTTTTGCGCAGCATCATCAGCCTTATTGATTAGCCACTTACCCTGGTTTTTATCCAATATGAGTTGAATCCTCCGGCTCTCACAAGAAGTTGTGCCATCTCGTTTAAAATACTTCAACCAAACTTGTAAATCCGTATTGTTAGCAGATGTTTGTTTAGTTTGGACTTCATATATATCGACTTTATTTACTGAATGCCAAAACCTTGAGCCACTTTTGATGGGAAACTGACTTTTAAAATAATTGCTCAGCATAGCCTTGGCCGCATTAGGATTAGATGGGGCCAGATCGTAATAGTTTTCAACGGTTTGTTCGGGAGTTAGTGTAGGTTGAGGGCTACCTGTGATGCGTGTAGATGGGCATGACTCCGACTGCAAGCGAAAGAAGCATCTAATTTCTGGAGTGGCGAAAGCAGCAACTGCCACAAACACGCCGAATAGACCAATTACTTCTCCTCGATTCCATCCACTTTGGCTCATAGACTTAACTTGCCACAGATTTGCGCCTTGACTGGCAGCTCCGCAATCGGATTCGCTGAGAGTGCCGGGGTTCTGCCCTTTCGCGCCGCCTTGCCCCTCATCTGCGTATCAACATTAAAACTAAGATAGCAACGCTGCGCCAGCTTGGCAAGTGAGAAAAAGTGATAAAATGTGATAAAAAGTGATAACCTGCTGGATGCCGTGCTAAAATTGACCGGAAGGTGGGCGCTGGGGTAGGGAACAGGGCATGCTGCCCCCTCAAGTCCCCGTCGGATGCTGGCCAAGGAGCGCCGCTCGCCCAACCCCAGTTAAATCCTTACAGTAATAAGGTGGGAGGGTGTTGGATCGATGACTGCTGACGAAGCACTGGCGCTCGCAGAAGCCGCTCTGGGAGACGATCGCCTAAATGACGTTCAAGAGTTCATCTTCAGGCAATGTTGGGCAGGACGCCAGTCTTATGAGGAAATTGCTAAACTTTCTCAATATGATGATGAATATATTAGAGCCGCTGCTGCTAAACTGTGGAAGCTCCTTTCTGAAGCCGTGGGCGAAAAGGTAAAAAAAAGCAATCTCCAGTCCGTTCTCAAGCGATACGCGCGGCGGAATCAAGTGACTTTACATCGAGAGCAGGTGATTGGAGTCAACCTCAGCGGTGCAAACTTGAGTGGAGCAAAACTCTTAATTTCCAACTTGAGCGAGGTTGATTATCCTCGGGCAGAACTCGGATCTATAATATCTGTTGATAACAAAAAACAAGGAGACACAATCATACCGGGCGAACAGGGGCATAATCCGGGAAGTCAGTCAGCCCCTGAAGGCGAAAGCTATTCCTGGAATGGGTGGCGTTTTCGCTCAGATGAACAGTTGAAACTCGCCGAGTCGCTAGATGCCACCGGCATTTTCTTTGCCCCCAACTTTAAGGTGCGCTTGACAACTCCCGAAGGCAGACAAAATCGAGAAGTTGACTTTCTGATCTGCCACGAAGGCAAGTGGGGAATTCTTCTGATATGGGATGAAAAGAAAGCAGCGGAACTGGAACTCAGCCTTTTTAAAGAGCGGGGCATCCAGATTGTCCAACCTTACGGCGCTACCCTGTGCGGGGAACAACCGGATAGAGTCGTGCGGGAGTTTTTGGAAATTTTGAGTCGGGCGGGGGAGTAATATCGATTTTAGAGGGTAGATTTGAGATTTCTTCCTCCTTTCCACCTCACCGGCTCTTCTGCTCTCCTGAGAATGATCTCCGCAGCATATCATTTTGGCAACAAGACCGAAATCCCCGCACCCTTCGCCATAAAGGGAGAGTTGTGGGGTGCGTTCCCTTGGGGGGAACGCACCCTACTTCTGCGCGGCTTTTCCGTTGAAAGGAGGCAGAGCCTCCAGAACCCGTTCCCAGGCTCTGCCTGGGAACGAGTGAATCCAAAATCCAAAATTGGGATCACCGGCTGCCGATTGTCTTCTCAAAGAATGCAAAGACTGCCGGCAGCTGTCCTCCCCAGAATTTGTAGTCGTGTGCGGCACCGGCAACGGGATGGTATTCCACGGCGATTTTATTGCCGTGCTGGCGCACTAGGGCTTCGTAAAATAGCCGGCTTTGCTCTTCGGGTACGATGTCATCGGCGGTTCCGTGGGCGAGATACAGCGGCATTATCCATTCTGAAACTCGCGCCTGAGGGTTGTCGCGCCCTTTCCACCTTTCGGGGAAATTGGCGTATGCGCCGTACACTGCAGTCATTAGCCGGTCGTCGGGGGTGTTTTCCTGGCTGAAATCGCCAGAAAGGCTAGCACCGGCAACAAATAGCCCAGGATTTTCCAGGGCGATAAGGGCGACGCCTCTGCCGCCGGTGGACAGTCCCAAAAGGGTATTGTTTCCCCCTCGCACGAGCAGGTTGTGTCTTTTTTGGATTTCTGGAATGAATCGCTTTTTGATGAATTCTCCCCCCGGAAGCTGATTCCATTTCAGTTCGGTTTCAGGATAGTAGGAACTCTCGTAAAGGGTTTCCAGCATTTCCGGAAGAAGGAGAGCGTATCCGCCTTTTTCAGCATATTCGACGAGGCGGGAGTTTTCCACCCAGCTGGTGCGCGGGAAATTCCAGCCGGGAAGCACGACAAGGGTGCGGTTGCGATAGTTTTTGGGAATGTAGAGGTCGTAGGGGACATCATCAACCTTGAGGTTTTTATTCCAGCCGGCAGTGGCGTTAGTAACTGCCGGCGGCTGTGGGGGTTGGGGAGTTGGATTTTGAGTCATTGGAGGGGTATAATTTTGAGGGAGGGGAGAAGGTAGCTGATTGGCGCAGGTTTCTACTGCAGTTGCTAAGAAAGGGAGGAGCAGTAAGAGGGGGATGTGATTTGGCATTAGGGTTGATTCGGATTTTGTATTATTATCTCAGGAAACCCCACCCTTTAACCCCCTCACTGCGCTAGCGCAGCGCCCCCGCTGGGGGAGCGGGGAGGGGTGGAGGGGTAGCAGGCTTTTGGGGCGAGGCAGTTTGCAGCCTGTCAGCACTCGTTTCTAGGGGAGTGGGCGGGAATCAGCACAAGTCAGAGAAATATGAGGTTAGAAGATGTTTGGGTGTTCCCGTTAATTTGACCGGCACATTATGGCGCTAGCTGCTGGGCTAGCCGGTGGTATAATTGAGAAAAATGGAGCGAAGGAAGATGACAGCTAAGGAGAAAACGCTAGAAAAACTGGAAAAATTGCATAAACTCTATCGGTTGGGGGGGTATGGCAGTGAACTCGTAGAGCGCACTTTAGACAAGATTATCGCGCAGGAAATAGCAGCCGCTCAGCGAGATGCTGCCGATTTGCAAAAGAGATTGCAGCGGTTTGAAGCGCAGTACCAGATGTCATCAGAGGATTTTTACCGGCGCTTCCAAACCGGAGAACTTGGTGATGACATGGATTGGGTGGAGTGGAGTATCTTTTATGAGATGTGGGTGTCTGTGCGGGAACGATTAGCCATTTTGGAGTCAGAAGCGAGTTGATGGAAGCGCAGGAGTATTTAAAGGAAATTCAGACTCAACTGCTGGCCAGTTTTGCTGTGGCTACTCTGAGCGTTATAGAAGATTACGCCTTGCCGGATCGGGGTTACTTCCGGGCGCGGCTAACACTCAGCAATGGGGAGTTTTTGGAAATAGCAGAGTATTTTACTGTTGAAGAGGGGCGTTGTGTGACGCAGCGCTATCGATATCAGTGGATGGATAAGTCGCAGTAGGTATTGAGGAAACGCTGGGATAATGTAAAGCATTTCCCCCATCTGCCGAATTTCCCGCACCATGTCCACATAGGGGAGGAATCCAATGTCGAGCCAAGCCGGTCACTGAGCATTGTAGAGTTAATAGACATTCTGGAACAGGAACTCGGCGCTTAGGCTGTGTTGCAGCTGGCTTCAGATGATGCACTCAGAGAGGCTCTTGCCATCTGTCCGGAGAGTGAATTATACTGCTAGGAGCCTGTGCGTTCGTCGCGCCTAACTCTGTAGCCTTTAAAGTTTAAGAATTTATGGAATATCTTCTCTCCTCGACGGGAGGGTTGTAAACTGTAGCCTGTCTTGATGACAGCGCGTTGCGACAGGTTATATAGCGTTTCTCATATTAGTGAGGTACTGAGAACCCCGGTTTCTTAAAGAAACCGGGGTTCTGGGCCGTAGTTCATCCAACTGAGAACCGCTATAAAATAACCTTTAGCAGTTTTCACTCAATCTAAAATATAAAATCTAAAATATAAAATCGATAGGACTCAAGTCCCCACGAAACTAGCAACCGATGAATGGGTGACAGCCACTTGGGATGAGCACATCCAAGCCATTGCCGCTCCGCAACTAGAAAAGGCTAAATGCTATTACTACAATGGACAAGCTCGGATTGAAATCGCCCCTCAAGGCTTCGACCACTCCTCGGAGGACTCGCTGATTGGGTATGCTGTAGCTCTATTCACCGGCATCAAACGCATTCCCCTGAGCGGAGTTACTCTCTGTACTTTCAGGAAACCAGGTGAGGCGGACTGTCAGCCAGATTTAGCCCTCTACATTGGGGAGAGCGCCGAAATTATTCCATTTGACACTTCAATGGTTGATTTGGATGTTTACCCGCCCCCAGATTTAGTCATTGAAATTGCCAAGACATCTCTTTCGGATGATTTGGGGAGCAAGCGCATGCTCTATGAGCGACTGGGAGTGGCTGAATATTGGGTTGGTGCGTCAGTGCCAATTAATTGCTTTTGCTATTGCTGGCGGCGGCAGCAAGCAAATCGCCCAGTCTCAAGTTTTGCCGGCTTTACCTTTTACCCTGCTCGAAGAGGCTTTGCGGCAGAGTCGCGCCACGGGTCGCAGTCAGCTTTACACTTGGCTAATCGCTCAAATTCAGGCTCTCAGTGATTAGCAGCCGATTTGTGCTATAATTTGCTCAGGGGGGAGGCTCCGCCTCCCAGTTTTCATTCCCAGCCTGTAGCCGCAGGCTTCCCGT
>CAZJNL010000217.1:0-7498 GCA_964546515.1 uncultured Oscillatoria sp. | reverse complement strand
GGGGGATCTGGATGCTTAGACTTGTAGGTAGCAACTTGGGATATATTACTCAGCTGTATCCAGCAGAGACAGCTGAACCCCTTCTCCATTTACAGCATAGCCCTTTTTGGTTTTCCGCACCCTCCCCTCAGCCACAGCTTTCTTCAACCAATCCTGCATCTGCGCCAGTCGCACATCCAGACATTCCGCCAGAGACTTGGCATCCTTGGGTTGCTGTAACTTTTCCAGAATAAATGGCAAAACAGCTTCATAGATATCCTTTGGGGAAGACTGACTTCCCTGACGCGGCGCTGTCGCCTCACTCGGCAATTCAACTTCCAGAGATTTTGCCACATTCATTGCAGCCCCTTCCGCATCAGGTGCCGGCGGTTCTGCTGTTGCAGCCTCCTGAAGCTGCTTCATTAAATCGTTCCCGAGCTTTTCAGGAAAAGGCTTCGCTCCTTTACCGATCAGCTGGCGGTTGCCTTCAGGAACATTTCCGCCATTGCGGACAAAAACTGGAACTCTAACTCTCGCGCCAGGAACAGCATCAAGCACTCCTGACTCTGCATATATTCTAGCATGCGAGTTTGTTCTTGCCGGCGGATTTGAGTTAGCCGCTCGATTCTCTCGGTGTCCGGCTGGTAAGATACAGGAGTCGCATACCACTTCGACCCCTGTTTGGTGACGGGTGCTGGAGACTCCAGCGACAGCAACTTCAAAACTTTTTCGATTTGCCCCCTAGAAAGATTCAACTGCTGCTCCAGCGCCGGCAAGCCCGTCCTCAGCTTGATTCAAAGCGCTTAAAACCTGCTGCGTGTGCGCTTGCGGCGGGAACGCCGTTTTGATAAAATAATTGGCGATATCATCATCCTCATCCCCGCTCAACAGAATCCCGTAAGCTCGCTCAACTGCTCTGCCGGCTCGCCCCACCTGCTGGTAATAGTGAACAGCAGAACCCGGACGCTGGTAGTGAATGACAAAACCCAAATCTGGTTTATCAAAACCCATCCCCAGTGCCGTAGTAGCCACCAGCGCCTTAATTTGATTTTTCAGCAGCCTCTCTTCTAATTCTAACCGAACCTCTCCATCTTTTTCACTGTGATAAGCTGACGCATCAATTCCCTGAAACTGCAACCAGCTGGCGACTCTTTCCGCATCTCTGACAGTGAGAGTGTAAATAATCCCACTTCCGGATATAGCAGGTAAATATTGAGCTAGCCAAGCTAAGCGAGCTGCTGGACTCGCCAAGTGAATATTTTGCAGGCTCAGACTTTCTCGCGCCAAAGCTCCTCTGGAAACGCGCAGGTTTGACCCCAGCTGGGCGATAATGTCGCTGACGACGCGGTTATTGGCGGTAGGGGTAGTGGCTAACACTGGAATATTCTGGGGAAGCGCTTGTAAAATGCGGACAATGCGCCGGTAGTCTGGGCGAAAATCGTGCCCCCAGTCAGAGATGCAGTGAGCTTCATCGACCACAAATAGCCCGATTCTTTTCGCCAAAGGTAGCAAAACCTGTTCCCGAAATTCCTCATTTGCCAGTCTTTCCGGAGAAATCAGCAGGATATCTACCTCGCCAGCCAGCAACTGCCTTCGCACCGGCTCCCATTCTTCTAGATGGCTATAATTAATAGTAGCAGATCGCACCCCAATTCGCTCAGCCGCTGCAATTTGGTTGCGCATCAGAGCGAGCAGGGGTGAAATCAGCAGAGTCGTGCCGGCACCAAAGTCCCGCAGCAGGCGAGTCGCTAAAAAATAGACAAAACTTTTACCCCAGCCGGTGCGCCTAGCCCCAGGAGGCGCTCTTGCTCAGAGAGCAAAACGTCAATCGCTTCCCACTGACCGGCGCGAAATTCAGCTGTTGGGTTATTGAGCGCTTGTCGCAGGAGAGACAGCGCCTTTTGTTTGAGTGAAGTTGTCAATTTGCCTTACCTCCCTAAGCACCCCAGCACTCCTAAAGTGCCGATCAATACATCTGATAAACCGGGTTTATTTGGGCTAAAGCTTCCCAAAAATTAGTCGTTTCAAAGAGAGAAACCCGGTTTATTAACCATGATTTTTAAGCCCCACAAAGCTAAACCCGCCACTTCAGCCAAGACTGCCGGTGCTGGCGCAGAACCTCCTGATAAAGCCCTTCCAGCTGAGTGACATTTCCGCTGAGCGTGTAGCGTTCCAGCACCCGCTGACGAGCCTTTTGCCCCAGCAGGGCACTAAACTCAGGCTGGTCCCGAAACACCGGCAGAAAATTGCGCAACTGCGCAGCCACCCCCTCAGTTCTGAGAACAACACCGGCACCCCCTTCCAGCACTTCCCCATCCGCACCGGCATCCGTTGCCAAAGGAGCCAAACCGCAAGCCATCGCCTCCAGCAGAGACAGCGACAGCCCCTCCACCAAAGAAGGCAAAATAAAAACATCCGCCCCCCGGAGGATTTCAATGCGCCGCTGCTCGTCAGCAATAAATCCCAGCCAGATAATCCCGTGTTCCTCCCCGTAAAACGGCATCAGCGACGGCGCTAGCGGGCCATTTCCCACAATCACCAGCTGGCAGTCTGGCCCCATATCACACTTCTTCCAAGCCTTAAGCAGCGCCTCGATATTTTTTTCCAGCGCAATTCGCCCCTGATAGACAAAAATGCGCTCCCGCCCCAATTCCGCCTTCAGCGGCGAAGGGCCTGGAGAGTATTTCAGCGCATCCACCCCATTAGGAATCACCGCCACCTTAGATGCCGGCACCCCCAGCTTCACCAATAACTCCCGCTGCATTTGGGAAAAAACAATCATCCGGTCATAATTTGCCAGAAAAGGAGCGTAGAGCTGGTAAGTCAGCTGCTGGGTGCTAGAAGTCAGAGTGCGCGGTTTGCGCTCGAACGCCGGGTGGAAAGTCGCCACCAGAGGCAAATCCAGTTCCTCACAGATTTCCGGTAGCAGGAAATCCAGGGGAGACAGGGTGAGAGAAGCGTGCACCAAATCCGGTTTCAGCCGCGCCAGCGACTCCGCCAGCACCTTGCTCGAGCGCAGGGTGGGAACCGTGTAAATTGTAGATTTATAAAGGCAGGGCAGGGGAACTTCGCAGGCGAGAGTCCAGCCGCTGGTTTCCCCAGCGCTGGGCGGCTTGCGGCTGTGCCCTTGACCGGCACGCCAGGAAGGGAAAAAGCTATCCGGGTCAGAAGCTTCTTGCTCGAAGTGGAAAAAGCTGACCTGATATCCCCGGTCTAGCAGCGCGTTAGTGATTTCTCGCGAGTAAGTAACATTGCCACAAAACGGTGATTTTTTGCCAAGCCAGGCGATGTGCATTGCGGTGGAAGGGACTAGGGGTGATTAGCAGTAAAGTGGGCCGCGCACTGCAAGTAGATGGACTAGAATAAACTTACTGACAACCCCACCCCCCAGCCCCCTCCCCGGCCACGGGGAGGGGGAGGGTGATAAGCTCAGTATTTTACGTTTAATTATGTTCACCTGCTTACTGGCGGATGCCTAATTACGGGAAATATACCAGGTTAGGAACCCACCGGCGACTGCCAGCCCCGCCAAGCCCAGAAATACCACCTTCAAACCCAAGAAAGCTTCCGCCACACCGGCCAAAGCCAGGGGCAAACTCAGGGCAATATTAATCGCATTGTTCTGCAGCCCGAACACCTTCCCCCGCATTTCTTCCGGCGTTTCTGCCTGAATCGTCGTTTGCACCGGCACGCCGACAACTGCAGCAAACGCCCCCAGCAGGGCGATCAGCAGCAGTTCTGGCCACAGCTGCTGGTCAAACAGGGACATACCGACAAGAGACGCCGCCATACCGGCAGATCCGGCCATACTGAGCTGAAAGTGAGACAGCCGCAGGTCAACATGGCCAATTACAGCCGCACCCAAGCCCAGACCCGCGCCCCCAGCTGCCAGCAAAAAGCCGAACTGCGAGGCTTTCATGCCGGGCATTAACTCCGCCAAGCGCACCGCCAGAACCGCCAAAGCCGCAAAAACCGAGAACAAAATCACCAATTGAATCATAGCGGCGCGGATATGAGGCTGTTTTTTCAGGTAGCGCAGCCCGTCGCGGATATCTTCGAGGACGTGGGGGGATTCTTTCTCACCGGGGTTGATTTTTTCACCCGTTCTCAGCAGCAGCAGCAGCAGTCCCGCCAGGACGTAACTCCCCCCCACCACCAGTTCCTTGCCGGTGTCAGCAAAGCCAATCAGGCGGTCTGCCAGGGCCAGCAGCGGCTCCCCGACGGCGAAGCCAACAATTAGCGACCCCATCATGGTTGTGGTGTACAGGGAATTCGCCGACAGCAGGTGACGCCGCTCCACAATCAGCGGAATTGCCGCCTGTTCTGCCGGTGCGAAAAACTGGGTCAGCGTCGAAACCAGGAACGTAACCGCCAGCATCAGGCAGAATCCCAGGGGCAATCCAGCCAGTTCTTTCCCGGACGAGAGCCACAGCAGCGCCGGCAGGGCCAAAACCAGCGTGCCTCGCAGCAAATTTGTCACCACCAGCACTGCTTTTTTTGGCCACCTGTCCACGAAAGCGCCGGCAAGGGAGCCCAGCAGCACGGCGGGAATGGTGAAGGCTATCATAATGGCCGACACCCAGCTGCTGATCGTTGGCGAGCCGGTGTGAAAGCGGCTGGCGATCAGGGCAATCATCAGCACCAGATAAACCTTGTCCGCCAGCTGGGAAAACACCTGCCCTCCCCACAGAGCCAAGAAGTTGCGGTTTTTCAGCACCGGCACAAAACCCTTCTCGGGTGCCGGCGGTTGCGGGGGAGGAGGGGGAAGGGACGACGGAGACGAGGGCGCAGGCGCAGAGTTCGCTCCGTTGCTTGCCAATTCCTCCGCTTCCCACTTCACCTTGGCCGGATCAGCGCTTTTTGGCAGTGCCGTCTCGGATTTAGGGGTTTTGCGGCTAAAATCCAGGCTGCAAGCAGACTGGCGAGCGGGGATTTGTGTGCCGTTCGCACACAAATTCCCCTGTTGTGTCCCAATGGGAGACAAATTGCCCGAATGGCTTGCCTGAGGGGCAGGCTTGCGGTTTTGCTGCTGGGGTGAACCAGCTGTTTTGAGCTCAGAATCAGACAGTCGCATCATAGCTGGCGGGGAAATCGGCAAGGGATGCAAAATAGTTATCCATTAGGGCAGCAGAGCGTATCGACCGGTCGAAGTGATACTGAGCATATTGACGCAAAATGCGCTCAACGGAAACCCATGCCGTCTCTATGGTGCCGGCTGGGTGCGGCGCTGTGGCGGCATCTGGCCAAGAAAGCTGGGAAGCCGCCAGCTGCTGCAGCAGGGCTAGCTCCACTGCTTTGAGCTGGGCGTCCAGCTTCACTGGCGTTCCGGGGCTGACCGAAACCCGGTGGTTGCTGAATGCAGTTTTTACAGCCTCCTTGGGCGGGGGTGCCGGCGTTCCCAGTGGCGCAATTTCCGAGACGCTCACGGTTCCGCCCAAGGAGACACTGAACCCAGCACGCCAGTTGGGATGGGTGAAATCTGGGTTGAGCCGGCGCTGCGACAGGCAGCAGCTTTGAACTTGCGGGGCAATTCCCGCCAAAGCTAGCATGTGAAAAACGCCGTGGGCTAATAGGGCCACCACCGGCAGGGGCTTTTGGCCCCCCGCCTGCTTCTCCCAGACCTCCAGGCGGTTCAAATGCTCGCACAGCAAGGAAAATAGCTCTTCTTGGGGCTGGGAGCTCATCGCTTGACAGAGCACCAGTTCAGCTAAATACTGTCCCGCTGCCAGTTTTTCTAGAGAGCGGCTCAAACCGGGGTAGGATTTTACCGTCACAGCTTGGGTGATTTTGTCGAGGGAGCGCCCTTTGGCCACCAGCAGCTCGTTGACGACAAACAAGCCACTGCGCCCGCTCAAGCTGGAGTTTTGCTTGCGAGCCCCGGGAGCCACCGCCCGAATTAAGCCACACTCTGGCGTCAGCACCGTCAGCAGCCGGTCGGACTCGCCCATCGGCACTCCCTTAAGGTTAATTCCAGTGGCTTTGTAGGTTCGACTCATTTTATTCTTAAATCGTCTTTGGTCAAAAAGTTATTGCCTGAGAGCTCTTAGCCGGCAGCATCCCACTCCAGTAAATCTTCTCACGGGGTAAGAGGGGGAGAGGGGGAGCGGGAGAGAGAAAAAACCGCACTCCAAGCCACAAAATGTCCGTATTTTTATGCAACCGGCACGCTTGCGCCCTCGCACCGCCTACCGTTGAGCGCTGACTGCTAGCTGTTGAGTTCCACCCCCACGCTCTCGCTAGGCGCAAGCAAATCCACACTGCGAGAGGTGCCCAGCCTTGTCGCGCCGGCCAGAATTAACTCTACGGCTTGCTCGTGGGTGCGGATTCCCCCGGCTGCTTTGATGCCAATTTGCCCTTTGGTGATTTCTTTGAGGAGGCGCACGTCTTCCACCGTGGCTCCGCCGTGCCAGCCGGTGCTGGTTTTCAGGAAGGCGACACCGGCATCGGCGCAAATCTCTGCCGTTAGGCGCAACTCCGCGTTGGTGAGCAGGGCCATTTCTAAGATGGCCTTCACCGTTTGGCCGGTTGAGTCGCAAATTTCCGCAATTTCCCGGTGGACTTCTCTGGTTTTGCCTGCCTTCAGCAAGCCCAAGTTGATCGCCACATCCAGTTCTGCCGCCCCATTTTCCACCGCCTCTTGCGCTTCGTAAAGTTTTGTTGCTGCTGTGGTCGCGCCGGTGGGAAAGCCAATCACAGTGCAGATTTTGGGCTTTTTGCCGTGGAGCCGATTCGCCGCCAAACGCACATAAGCGGGATACACGCAAACCGCCGCGAAATGAAACCTGTCCGCCTCTTCGCACCACTTTTCGACCATCGCCGGAGTGGCTGCTGGGTTGAGCAAGGCGTGATCGATAAAGGGCGCTATGTCAATTTCTGGATGGGCTGCGGGTGAAGCCATTGCTGTTTCTCCCTGGGATCTATTGTTAAGTTTTATCATAAAGTTAAACAATTTTAAAGCAATCCGCCCAGATTCTTTAGGGTATAATACTTACAAACCTGGACTCTCAGCGGTCTGGACAGCCCGCGCTGGCGGCGATTGCGCCCGTTTTGCTTCCACCGGCAACCGGCCCCGGCATGAGGGCTGGGTGGCAGTGCGGCGAAAAGCCCGGTCGGGCGGTTTCCGTAAAAACCCTGTGCCACGCACAAAACGTGACCGCTGTATTCCGCAATTATACTGAAGAGAAAAAAGCTTTTTTTCGCAAATATAAAGTCAGGGTGGTGTGCGCTCTGGCAAATATCTGGGCTGCGTGGGGCAGTCTCTTCCTATTCTCCCTCTGCGCCCCGTAGCGTGCGGTTCATTAACACATATTCTGGCAGATGCAAATCCGGCTCTATTTGGAAAAAATCAATGATGGTGCAAATATTTATGGTTCCCCTAGGGGCGGTTTACTTGCTGTTCGCTGGCTATTTTTTCAAGGGCTGGTTTGAACTGTACAAGCAAGATACTAAGATGTCAGCAGAGGATAAGCAGCTATCCAAGGTTATTTTGGCAATAGCTACTGTTCTTTGGCCTGTCGTT
>CAZJNL010000216.1:4427-7526 GCA_964546515.1 uncultured Oscillatoria sp. | reverse complement strand
ATACTCTTGAAACGTCAGGTGAGAGAAAGAGTAAATTCGTCTCGCCCGTTCCACCAATAACCCGTGCTGCGCCTCAATCGATTTCCGCACCGCCTTACTGTCCTGCTGCAACGCCTCTGGGTCTTTTTGGGCATCCGGCAGATTTCGGATGTAACCGGCAATGTGCCGCTCCAGTTCCGCCTGCTTAAAAAAGTAGTCCCCCCGCTCAAAGGTCGCCAGCGCAATGAGGCTGAGTAACTTTTTCTTGTGCTGAACCGATAGATTTTTGTAAACTTGCTCTCGCTCAATCTTTCTGGTTTCATCCCATCGCTCTAGCAGAATATCCACTCCTTCCTCATACAGCTGTGAGCGGTTAGCGGGAAGCTTGCCTGAGTCTTCAAACACCCGACACAGCAGCGTCAGCAGCAGTGGGTTAGTTGCCAGTTCTCGAATCGGTTCATTTTCCTCAAGCTGTTGAATCAATGCCTCAGCCTTTGCCGGCTCTTTCCCCTGAAACCAGTTCTTGGCAAAGGTAGCAATCTGCTCGTCATCAAAATCCGCGACTTCAACCTCTGTGAACTTCTCAAAGTTATAGTGCCACGCGGCAATCCGGCAGGTAATCACAAACACATTCTCGCGAAACTTGTCAGAAAAATCGCGAACTTGCTTAAAAACTCGGCTGTCGTCCTCCTGTTTGACTTCATCCAGCCCATCGAGTAAAATTAGGCTCTTCGCGCGCTTCAACAGCGCAGCCAGTTGGTCAGGCGCGACATCAAAATCAGAAAACAGCTGGGTGGTGATGTACTCCAGCAAGCTGGGTTTGTCTTCCGTTTCGGCAAAGTCCTTGAGCGTGATAAAGATGGGGACGCGCTCCGCTAGAAACTCACCCGAATTGCACTGAATGGCCAAATACTTCAAAAACGTTGTCTTTCCTGAGCCCGGTTTCCCCAATACCATCAACTTGGAGCAACGCTTCACCGCCTCTAACCCCGGCACTCGTTCCTCAGTCACGTCGCCGAGTCCAACGCGGTCAAAGTTCTCCGGGTCACTGTTTTGCAGGAGGTCAGGGATTTCTCGCCACCGGCGGCTGGGAATTTTTTCCAGGATATTGACGCTGGTGTAGAGATCGCTCACCCCGATGGGTTGGGACTTGTCCAGCATCTGTAGCGTGCCGCACTTGTTTTGGATCGTGTCGCGGATCTGCCGGCGCACCTCTTGCGCTAGAACACTCGTTTCCTCTACGGCTGCGCGATCTGGGAGTGGTGGATATTCTGCTGAGGCCGCTTGCCGCCGCCTCTCCAGTGCTGCCCGAAAATTCTTTTTACCGACTTTTTCCCCTAATGCTTGTGAAAGCAGGGCCCAAAACGCAGCGCCTTCATTTTTGGCGTGCTGCTCTTCGCAATGGTAATTTTCTGCAATCGTCTTGTATGGCTGACTTTCCCAAGAGCCACGAAGTATGGCCCTTTGAATGTCAGTCAGGTGCGTTCCGGTCTTGACAAAAACAGCTTCGTCTGCGACTCTCAATGCTTCTTCTTCTTCCATCGTTCAACCAGAGGTAAAACTTCCTCCCCAGCGTAACCTTACTTTTTCGTACCCAATCGTACTGCTAACTCCTTAATTTATCGTACTGTCAGTTTTTTTGCAAGTCATCAGAATAGAGTCATGGGTTGAGTTAACCCCGACCATCTAGTAAAAGAGGATGCATTTTGAATGGTTTTAACCAATTTCCCTTCTGGGCCAAACCCAGAACCGGCTGACCTCGCACACCTGCGTACAGAATTCCTGGCGGCGACGGAAGCCTTTATCCGAGAGCTCGCCGGCTTGCAGCAGCACTGCGACAAAGTGCAGCGCTCCCTCGCCACCCTCTCCAACCAGGTTGATGGAAAAGTCGCTGAAATTATCCGGCGCTTTTGGGAACAGCCCGATGAGTCAAGAGTCGTGCTTGGCAAATCCGGGCATCAAATCCAGCTCAAGGAAACACTGAAACAGGCTAAAACCCGCGTGCTAATCGTCAACCCCTGGCTGCGCCGTGACGCCTTTGACGGTGACATGCTTTCGCATTTCACCAGTGCCCTCAACCGGCATGTCCAGATTCATCTCGGCTGGGGCTGGCAGCAAGACATCGGCAATATCATCATTCCCGGCAATGGATGCTGGAACCTCAACCCGCCCAATACTTGGAAATATGACGCCCTGCCAAAGTTACAGCACCTGCGCCGGCGCTACCCCGAGCAATTCCAGCTAAAACTCATGGGAACCCATGCCAAATTTTGGGTGTGCGATCATAAATTTGCCGCAGTTGGTAGCGCCAATGTTCTGTGTTCCAAGCCGCGTGGCGCAGACAGCGCTCACGCAGAAGTTGGGCTGCTCACAACTAACCGCTACGACATCCAGGAGTTGATTCACTGCTTTGAAACAG
Source organism: uncultured Oscillatoria sp. (assembly GCA_964546515.1). GTDB lineage: Bacteria > Cyanobacteriota > Cyanobacteriia > Cyanobacteriales > Oscillatoriaceae > Oscillatoria. Next base: position 5,128 of record CAZJNL010000216.1, on the reverse strand, counting down.
CGCCGAATCTAGCAGCGCGGCGGATAGAGCGAGGATGAGGCAGAGCCTCTAGAAAGGCGTTCCCAGGCGGAGCCTGGGAACGAGGGTTATTAAAAGCCCGCGCAGGCGGGCGAAAGTTTGTATAGCCGCGACTTCCAGTCGCCCGGTGAATAACGAACGAGGTTTAAGCCCGCACCGGCGGGCGAAAGTCTGATCAGCCGCGACTTCCAGTCGCCCGGTGAATAACGAACCAGGGTTAAGCCCGCACCGGCGGGCGAAAGTTTGTATAGCCGCGACTTCCAGTCGCCCGGTGAATAACTACAACGCTTTCAACCGGAGTTAGCCTCACTCAACCGTGCGGCAAACCACCGGCAGCCTCACACTAAACGTCGTGCCGGCACCCACTTCTGACCGCACGGAGATTTGTCCGCCGTGCAAATCCACAGCCCGTTTGACAATTGCCAGCCCCAAACCAGTCCCCGGAATCTTGCCGACATTAGCAGCGCGGTGGAAAGACTCAAACAGGTGCGGCAAGTCATTTGAAGGAATGCCAATTCCTTCATCCGCGATCTCGAAAACAACCTCGCCACCCTCACAGGAAAGTGACAGCCGCACCGTCCCACCTTCGGGAGAATACTTAATAGCATTCGAGAGCAAATTGCCGAGAATGTGCCGCAACAATTTTTCATCCAGGCAAGGGAGCTTTGCCTCCCTTGTAGATC
>CAZJNL010000216.1:0-4327 GCA_964546515.1 uncultured Oscillatoria sp. | reverse complement strand
CGCGATTTATCGCGTCTCCCTCCCTTGTAGATCCGCGATTTATCGCGTCTCCCTCTCTTGTAGATCCGCGATTTATCGCGTCTCCCTCCCTTGTAGATCCGCGATTTATCGCGTCTCCCTCCCTTGTAGAACGCCGAATCGCGCCTGAGAAACCTCTGCCCTCCAGAACATCTGCAGAGAAACAGTGACTCATAAAGCTGACCGTGTGCTGGCTGCCGACACTCAATTGCATCTGTTCCACCAACTCCCAGCAGAAAGCTTCCACATCCACCGGCGCGGGGTCGAACTCCAGTTTTCCCGCCTCCGCTCTACCAATAACCAGCACATTTTCTAACAAATCAGTCATCTGTATAGCCGCAGCCTTAATGCGGTGGAGATAGTCGCGCTTTTTCTCCTCAGTTGCCCGGTTGCCGAACTTTTCCAGCAATTCAACAGACATAATAATGCTGCTGATCGGGTTGCGGAACTCGTGCGACACCATCGAGACAAAACGCGACTTGAGTTCGTTGAGTTCTTTTTCCGTTTCCCAAGCCTTGCGCATCTCTACTTCTGAGTGCTTGCGCTCAGTGATATCCTCCGCAATGCCGGCAATTCGATAAATCTCACCCAACTCGTTGCGGACGGGAAAAGCGCGAGAGCCAATCCAGCGAACTGACCCATCGGGGAGCACAATCCGATATTCTTTCTGAACCGACTCTCCCTCGGGCAGTTGCTCGACCGCATTTCTGACAGCCTCCCGATCTTCAGGATAAACCGCCTCTAGCCAAGAAAGCGGCTCCTCGTACAAACTCTCGCAGCTGCGACCCCAAATTTCCTCGTAAGCAGGACTGACGTAAAGCAGCTGCTGCTTATCCGCCGATCTCATCCAGAAAACCTGACGGATATTTTCCGCTAGCTGGCGGAAGCGCTCCTCGCTCCCTCGCAGCGCCGACTGCGCCTCTACGCGGTGCGTGATGTCCTCCACCACACCCAAAATATAGAGGATTTCCCCGGCTGGGTTGCGGATTGCCATCGAGGAAAGATTCACCCACAGAATTTCTTGGTTCTTGGTAATGTAACGCTTCTCCAACTGAAAGCTGTCAATCTCCCCCCTCAACACCCGCTCCAGAGAGGGCATTTCCGCTGACATGTCTTCCGGATGAGTGATATCCGCAACAGTGAGCGCCGCCAGTTCTGACTCAGTGTAACCCAACATCTCGCAGAAAGCCCGATTCACCTGGAAAAACCGGCAGTCTGCGCCAGCGAGAGCCATCCCAATCGGTGCCCGCTCAAAAATCTTGCGGAATCGTTCCCCCTGTGAGCTTCTCTCTCGCTCCGAAAGCGCCGCCAGAAGGGCTGCCCCTGCCCGCTCAACCGCAAAAGCCATCTGGCTAGCGATAGTTTCAGCCAGCTGAAGTTCTTCTTGACAAAACTCACAGGCTGTGCTATTGAAAAGCGCCAAATTTCCCAGCAGCCGGCCTTGCCAGACCAGGGGAATGAACCCCAAAGCTCGAATGCCCTCCTGCAGCAGAACCGCCCGCAGAGGCTGCAAAGATATCTGCTCTCGCAGATCACAGATCAGCAGGGGTTGCGGGTTCCGAGCACCAACCCTTGCCAGAAAATAATCTTCAACAGCCTTGCGACACTGATCGGAAAGCCCGCGCCACTCTTGGAAGCGCTGGACGCCATCATCCTCAACCAGCAAAATGCCGGCACCTGAAACCCCCAAAGAGTGCTGCAAACCGCTGAGTGCCGCTTCGTAAATCTCCTCAATCGCTGCCCCTCGGCTGAGGGCACCTGCCACTTGATAAACCGTCTGGAGTTGGGTTTGGCGCCGGCGGAGGGCCTCCTGCGCCTGCTGCCGGCGGGCAATCTCGAGCAATAGCTGCTCATTGACCCGCCTGAGCTCAGCGGTTCGCTCCGCAACTCTGATTTCTAGTTCGTCATACGCCTTTGGCAACGCCTCCTCCCCCTGCTTAGCCAGAGTGATGTCGCGGGCAATGCCCTCAACGGCGATCGTATTGCCGGCGAGGTCGCGCACCGGCACGCTGCGGTTTTCCATCTAGATCACCCTCCCGTTTTTATCTATCCAGCGCAAAACAAGCACCCCGATCGGGATCTCCCGACTGCACCACTCCTGCAAAAGCCGCCGGTGATCGCAGATGCACAATCTTCAACCCCAAATCAGGATCGGCGCAGTCATCCTCCGGCGTGCGGAACGCGAGCGCTTCTACCGCTGGGCTGATGCACTCAAAGCAGCGAGTGGGAGTCAGGCCATAGCGATAAATAATATCTGGGGCGCGGTGAGCTGTCGGAAGCGGGCGGCAGTTTCTCGTATTTGGGCGAGTGCGGAACGCTTTTCGTCACGCAGTTGTTTCGCGAGCCGCGAGCCCTTGCACTGCGGGCCCGAGTTGCGCGGCTCCGGTCTTTGGGCAGGCAGTCAGCAGCACCCCGCTTCACGCACTCTACCGCAACGCACGGCGTTCGTGCTGCCGGTGAGGGCGTAGCGCTTCGCGCCTGGCGCATCGAGGGCGCATCGAGGGCAGCACGGCTTCCCGCCTGCACGCTGCTAACTTTTAGGGAGGGACTGAGCCCCAACCCTTAACCTTTAACAGCGGGCCGGTGGAACGACAGCCCAGATCCACCGGCAGCCGCACAGCCAAAGGAAATTTTTCATTCCTCGACTGGCTTGATGTGCCGCTGGCACTCCAAAAAAAATATCAGGCTTGCCCTTTTATTCTTTATGGTGTCAGAAATATTACCCGTCTCAAGCCGATTAAACCTGTATAGCCGGTAACTGCGCCCGCCTGCTCGGCTGTTGGGCTGCCTTTTGGGCAACTCTTCCGCGCCAAAGTGGCTCGCACGCCCGCACTTCCCCTAAAATGCTTTTAACTCCGACCCTCACCGGCACCGAAAGATAAAAATCTTTCTCCCCCTCCCCCCCTCCCCCCTTCTACTCTCAAGACAGAGGCTGTCACCTTGGTAACTCAAACTCCCCTCGCCCCCCAACTCGAAAGCATCGTCGGTGCCACCGGCGTGGTGTCCCGCGCACAGCTAGAAGCCCCTCGGGCTCAGCAACTCGCTCAAACCGTCACCCCAAACACTCAGATTGACTGCATCGTCAAACCCAACACCCAGGCTGAACTTGCCGAAATCATCGCCCTAGCTCACCGCAACCGCTGGGGCGTCTTGCCGGGGGGCAGCGGCAGCAAGCTCAGCTGGGGCGGGCTGGCTGCCGGTGCCCGCTTCGCTGTCAGCACCGAACGCCTCAATCAGCTAATCGACCACGCCGCCGGCGATTTAACCGTCACGGCACAAGCAGGCATGAAATTTGCCCAACTGCAACAAATTTTAGCAAGCAAAGGTCAATTCCTCGCCCTCGACCCGGCTTTTCCCCAAATGGCCACCCTGGGCGGCATTGTGGCCACCGGCGATTCCGGCTTCCTGCGCCACCGCTACGGCGGCGTCCGCGACCAGCTGATCGGCCTTTCCTTCGTCCGCGCCGATGGCCAGATTGCCAAAGCCGGCGGGCGCGTCGTCAAAAATGTTGCCGGTTACGACCTGATGAAACTGTTCACCGGCTCCTACGGCACACTTGGGATTATTTGTCAAGTCACTTTTCGAGTTTATCCGCTGCCGGCGGCGTCGCAAACCGTGGCGCTCACCGGCACTCCTGACGCCATCGCCCGCGCCGCTAAAACCCTGCTAGCCTCCGCTCTCACCCCCACAGCCGTTGAGCTGCTCTCTCCCCAACTGGTGGCTTCCTGTCTCGGTAAACCAGACACCGGCTTGCTCGTCCGCTTCCAAAGCATCCCGGAAAGTGTCCAAGAACAGTCAAACCGGCTGCTGGAAGTTGGCAAAGCGCTGGGGTTGCAAGGAACCAGCCTTTTCGGCGATGATGAGGCGCAGCTATGGCAAACATTGAGAGAACAAATGGACGCACCAGCAGCAAAACCGGCAATTCTTTGCAAAATAGGAGTAAGACCGAGTTTAGCTGCCGGTGCTCTTACCCTGATGGACACTCTTTTATCCCCGTCGGGTGCCGGTTTGATACACTTGGGCAGCGGACTGGGGGTGTTGCGGTTTGCCGGTGAAAACCTCACAGAGCGCGTGTTGAAAATGCGGTCGATCTGCCAAGAAAAAGGCGGATTTTTGACAGTGTTACAAGCGCCGGTTTCGGTCAAGCAACAGCTGGATGTTTGGGGGTATACGGGCAATGCGCTTGATTTAATGCGCCGAATTAAGCGGCAATTTGACCCGGAGAATATTTTGAGTGCCGGTCGGTTTGTGGGGGGGATTTAATTTTTAAACCGCCAAGACGCCACAGGACGCGGCGGCTTCCCGCAGG
>CAZJNL010000215.1:0-7557 GCA_964546515.1 uncultured Oscillatoria sp. | reverse complement strand
AGCCAGGGACAGCCACACAGCGCCTTAAGCTGGGGGATCGGTCAACTCTTCCATCAGCACAATTACCCAGAGGGGCGCTGGCGGCGTTCCGATCAGGGGCGTGCAGCTGACGCGACAGCGAATCGACTTTCCCCGGCGGTTAACGGCGTCGATCACGACTTCCTGGTAATTGGCACTGTCTGCTTGACAGGTGCGGATGATGTCTCTGAGTTGCGCCACCGGCAAGCCGATATCCAAATTCAAGAAAAAATGCCCCTGGACTTCCTCCGCCCGCACGCCCCACAGGTCTTCAGCTTGGCCGTTCCACAGGTGGATGCTGAGTTTGTCGTCCAAAACCGCGATGCCGACGCGCAGGCTGCCCAGAATCGCCTCTAAGAAGCGATTGACGTGGTTGAGTTCATCGGTGCGCTGGCGCAATTCCTCGTTGATAGTCTCCAGCTCCTCGTTGGTGGACTGGAGCTCCTCGTTGATCGTCTCTAACTCCTCGTTGGTGGATTGCAGTTCCTCGTTGGTTGTCTCTAGCTCCTCGTTGGTAGATTGCAGTTCTTCGTTGGTCGTCTCTAGCTCCTCGTTGGAAGCTTGCAGCTCCTGGTAGGCGGTTTCCAATTCCTCCTGGGAGTTGAACAGTTCCTGCTGCAGGTGGTGGTAGCGCGTCACGTCGCTGAAGCTAATGCGAGCGCCGAGGAGGGCCCCGCTGGCTTCCTGCAGGGGAGTCACCGTGATATCCAGGTAGACGACATTGCCCTCTGGGAAGACGAGCTCCACATCCGAAACCAAAAGGGGGCGGCGTTCGGCATAAACTTGCTGCAGCTTGGAGCGCAGCTCCACCGGCCGGTAAGACACTTCCAGATCCTGCAAGGGGCGGCCCAAATCCTTGAAAGTCAGGCCAAACAGCGCCCGCGCCTGCCGGTTGACCATTGCCAGCTGGCCGTGATTGTCCACTATCAGGTGTGCCGATTCCAAGGTGTCAAAAGCTTCGTCGCGCAAACGCATGTGAGCTTCTAGTTGGTTGGCGATTTGAAGGGGGCTGTTTTGCGCCATGAGAAGCAGGCGGTCGCGCATGCTAATCTGGGGCACTTTGGCGAAGACGCGATACTTGAGGTTGACTGGGGTGAACAGGTTGGTATGGGTGAGCAGCATCTCCGCTTTGCCGACGAACAACAAGCCGGTATTGTTGAGGGCGAAGTGGAAGCGAGCCAGGATGCGGGCTTGGGTTTCGGCATTGAAATACATTAAGGTGTTGCGGCACACCAGCAGGTCGAGGCGGGAGATGGGGGCGTCTTGCACTAAGTCGTGCCGGCCAAAAATCACCGCTCGCCGCAAATCGCTGCGGAAGGCGTAGTGGGCTGCCACCGCCTCGAAGTATTTGCTGCGCAGTTGCGGGGGAATCGGCTGAACGTCCTTTTCTGTGTAGAGGGCGCTCCGCCCCTCGGCGATGGTTTCCTCGTCGAGGTCGGTGGCGTATATTTTAACCCGCGTTCGGAAGGCGTCCGCCCCTAAGGCTTCTGCGAGGATGATGGCCAGGGTGTAGGCTTCTTTGCCGGAACCGCAACCCGCACTCCACACCCGAATCGGATCGTCGGCGCTCTTGGCTGACAGGATGCGCGGGATAATCTCAAAGCTGAGGTAGTCCCAGGCTGACTTGTCTCGGAAAAAGGCGGTAACGTTGAGCAGCAGGGTGTTAAACAGCAGGTCAAACTCCAGGGGGTGCACTTCCAGATAGTCCTGGTAGTCGCTGAAGCCGCTGACCTGAACTTTCTGCATGCGCTTCTTCATCAGGCGCATCAGGCTGGGGCGCTTGTAGCCGGTGAAGTCGAAACCTCGCGCTCGCTTGAGGTAGTCTAGCAGTGCTTCAAAGGCTGGGTCTGGGGCTGCTGGGATCATGTGGATTTTAGATTTTCGATTTTAGATTTTTGATTTTAGATTCTTAAGTGTTTATACCTAAAATACCCTCGCTTTTGGCAATGTAGAGACCGGTTCGGTATCTATAAATTATCAGCCCAGACTTCCTTTGAAGACTAAATCTATTAGAGCGCCTGGAATCTCATCTAGCGGCAATATGAAATCCACGCAGCCGGTGTCGATGGCGGCGGCTGGCATTCCAAAAACCTGGGAAGTCTCTTTATTCTGAGCGATGACGACGCCGCCCATGTTTTTAATCGCCCGCACTCCCTCTGTCCCATCTCGGTCTGACCCTGTGAGGACTACGGCAATGGCGCGGTTTTTGTAACTGTTGGCAACTGATTCAAACAGCACCTCTGCGGAGGGGCGCACAAAATGCACTTTTTCTGACTGGGAAAGGGAGAGACTGCCATCAGGGTTGACGAGCAGGTGCCGGTCGGGTGGGGCGATATAAACTGTCCCCGGTTTCAGTTGCTCCCCATCGGCGGCTTGCTTGACTTGCAGGGGCGTCCGCCCAGTCAGGATTTCTGCCATCAGGCTGCGGTGGTGGGGGGAAAGGTGCTGCACCACTACAATAGCCACCGGCAAATCAGCTTTCAGGGGAGAGAGCACCGCGCTCAGAGCATTCAGTCCGCCGGCTGAGGCGGCTATGGCTATTATGTCAAAGGCTGCCGGGGAGAAAGGCGCTGGGGTTTTGTGTTGCTGATGTTTTCTCATGGTTTGGTACTGAGCCGCTACTGTCACGAATGGGTTGAGGCATACTGGATCTATATCCTTCTGAAATTATACCTTAATTTCCTCGGGTTCAAGCTTAATTTGTTTAAGCAAAGCCGAGCGGCGATTTCAGCGCTGAACCACCTCTTAACGCCGTACCATTCTGGCACATATTTGGGGGTTAATTAAGAGGAAAAAACGTAAGTTAAAGAATAACTTTAAGAAACCAGTTTTTTCCAAATTTACCTGGTTTCAGCTGACGGCAATGTTCTGCTAATAACTTATGTTACTTAAAATACCTATTTTTTAGCCAAAAATAGGTATTTTAAGCCTAAATTTGACCGGGGCCGGCATTTAAATTCACAGACGGACTGGGCCGCGCAAATTGTAACTGAGTGAGGTACAGATATTCGATAGCGTAGCGGGCTTACGAACTGTACTCCACCCAAGTGAAAACTGCTATCAAGCAACGGCGATGATGGCTGAGTTCGCTGACAGTGCCTCCAGTCAAACAAACAGAATAATCCCCTGTTTGAATGGTTAATTTTTAATTTTTAATCGATTGCGCCGCCCTCTATCCCGTCGAGGGCGGCTTCTTATACAGGAGTGGCGTCCTCCTTGAGAAGCACTTGCCGGATAGTTTCGGCTGGCAGCTCCGCCGACTGCGCCTGGGTTTCAAAGCTTGCCGCTGTCCGGGTGTGGCCGCGCTCGCCGGCCCGGCAAGCGCGGACAAGGGCCTGCTCCGCGCTCTCCTTGAGAGCGCGGAGCGCCGTCCGCAGCGCCGACTCCAGCGCCTCGGACGGCTCCGCCTGCAGGCTTTCTGCGGAAAAGGCGTGACCGACGCCACAGCGGTTCCGCAGCAGATTTCCGTCGCTGAGATCCGACAAGGCACCGCCGCACTCCGGACAAGCGTATTGCCAGGGTAGCCGGTGCCGGTCGTTGCTTTGCGCAGCGTGCATATCCAGTTCCGCTATGTCAGATTCTATTTCCATGTCTTTGAAAACCGCTCCTGCTTGTTCCTCTTCCACCTGCTCGCTCGCCAGTCGCGCCAAGACGGCTGCAATCTTTGACACCGGCAGCACCCAATCGACCTCTACATTCTCGCAGGCGCTGCGCGGCATTCCCGAATAGAGCGCCGAGCCGGGGTTTTGGCAGATAGCCACCCCTCCCTTGCCTTTCACCGCCTGCAGACCGGCGGTGCCGTCGTGGAGATTTCCCGACAGCACCACCCCCACCACCCTGCGCCCGTATGCCTGCGCTGCAGTGCGAAACAGGGGATCGGCGGCGGGCCGGTGGTAATTTTCTTTCGCCCCGTGCGTCAGGTGGATGTAGCCCGGTTTCAGTTGCAGGTGCAAGTCTGGCGGTGCGACGTAAATTCGCCCGTGTTCAATGGCTTCGCCGTCAAAGGGGTGGGCTGCAGGCAGGGGGCCGGCGCGGCTGAGAATGCTGGGCAGAACGCTGGCAGCTAGGGGCGGAATGTGAAGAACTACAAATACCGCAGCTGGCAGGTTTCGTGGCAAACCGGAGGCTAGTTTAATTAGGGCTTCTACCCCACCGGCGGAGGCTGCAATAACAATTATATCGTGTCCGGGCATTTTTTTTCCCTCAGGGCGTATTGAATAGCCCATTTAGTGCCGGCGCGGTAGAATTCTGGAGCTAGCAGCGATTCAAGTATGCCCGGTAGTTTTACCCTTATTCTAACATAAAGCCGCGCCTTTTGTGCTGGGGCGTGACGAAAAAATCCAGTGGGAATCTGTCGGCGTAATTGACCGCAATAAACCTAACCCCCCAGCCCTCTTCCCTCTTAGGGAAGGGGGAGTAAGATTTTTGCTTTTTCTCCCCCCCTCTCCGGTTCGGAGAGGGGGGGTTGGGGGGAGAGGTCTATCTGGCGTTGAATCATGTTCACTGACTTAACAGCAAGCTATTTTCTATCTCCTTGCGGACAGCCGGCGTCACCTGGCAGTCGCTATGGAGGCAGTCTGCTAGCAACTTATTGGCTTCATAGTATTCCTTGACCAGTTGTTTTTGCTGCTTGCTGAACTGCCAGTGCACGTCGGCACAGCTGTAGTTCTCAATGGCGGCTGTTAATTTTTCAATCCAGGTTTGACCTGCGGAAAGCCACCACGCCTTAATTTTTTCCAGGTCTTTGTCAAGGTTGGGGAGTTCAGCTCTCAGCTGTTGCAGCAACCGCTGCAATTCACCGGCTTTGTCGCGCTGGCGGGCTAGGTCAAGGTTCAGGGCAAAATCAAGGGTTTTATCGAGGATGGAAAGCCGGCTCACAGCCTTTTCAAAAATGGGATCGACGCTTTCGAGAGCGCGGTTGGGGGAAAAGTTAACGTTCAGAGTTGTGTGGGGGCTCCCGACAGAATTGACCTTGGCCAATTCGCGGTCGAGGCTGTGAGCTAGGGAAAGGTAAAGGGAGAGGGGAAAATAAGGGAAGTTAGGAAAAGGACAGGTAGGCGGGCCAAGGGTGAGGGCACCGGCCAGGTAATGGTCTGCGGCTCGGGCTAGGGAAAAGTAAAAGGCGCGAGCGGCTGCCGGTTTGCCCCTTCCGTGGAGCGAGAGGGCTTTCTGGTTGACCCAGCTGAGAAATTCCCGCACTTTCTCGTCGGAGGCGGCGAGGGCGTCGGTGTGCTGTTTGGCCAGCTGCAGCAGGGGATCGGCTGGGCGCAACATACCGGCGGTTAGCAAAAATACTTCCCGCCAGCGCTTCGAGCCGGTGTGGCTGGCGAGGGAAAGAAGTTCGGAGCAGGCGGCGATTTTTTCAGCGGCAAAGTATTCTTGAAAGGTTAGGTGAGAGAAGGAGTAAATTCGCCGCGCCCGCTCTATTAATAAGCCGTGTTGGGCTTCAATGGCTTTGAGCACGGCTTCACTTTCGATCTGGAGCGGCACTGGGTCTTTTTGGGCGCTGGGCAAGGTGGCTAGATAGTCGGCGATGTATTGCAGGATTTTGCTCTGCTCAAAGAAGTATTCGCCGGCAAAAAAGGTGGTGGCTCCCAGGTGGGTGAGCAGCTGAATTTTGTCTGCCAGAGGCAAGTAGCGGTAATAATCTTGCCGCTGAATGCCTCTTGTGGAGTCCCATTTGACGAGCAAGATGGCCAGCCCTTCTTCGTAAAGCTTGGCGCGGTTGGAGGGGAAATCTGCTTTGGCGCTGAACACCAAGCAGGCGAGGTTCAGCAGCAGGGGCGTGATGGCCAGCTCTCGGATTTGCTTGTTTTCGGGGCGGTTGAGCTGCTCAATAAATTGGGCCGCCAGTGCCAGCCCGTCTGCCGATTTGCCGACAGCGGCGACAAACCACTTTTTGGCGAAGGCTTCGATTTGCGCCGAGTTAAAATCGGCAATTTCAACTTCTGTGAAGCCCTCAAAGCGGTAGTTGTGGGCGGCAATGCGGCAGCTGATGGCGAAGTGGTTGCTGTAGTAGTGCTGGCAAAACCGGCGGATTTGTTTGAGGATTTCCTCGCTGTCCTGTTCGGGGACTTCATCCAAGCCGTCTAGCAAAATCAGAGCTTTGCCGTGCTTGAGCGCGGTTTCGAGCTGCTCGCGCGAGACGCCGCAGCCCGACAGTTCTTGGCTGATGTAGTCCTCCAGAGAGGTGAAAGTTCGCCCCCCTCTCTCCGGGGGGAGAGCTTTGCCTGCGTCTTCGGCATAATTTTTCAGCCGGACAAACACCGGCAGCCGGTCTGGCATCAGCTGCCCAAAGTTGCACTGGATGGCCACATATTGCAAAAAGGTGGTTTTACCGGCACCGGGTTTGCCGAGCACCATCAGCTTGGGGTATCTGGCGATGGCTTCCAGGGCGGGCACTCGCTGCTGGCGCACCTGCCCGAGGCCCAAGCGGTCAAATTCATCTTCAGTTGGGTCGAAGTTTTGCAGCAGGTCAGAAATATCGAGCCACCGGCGGCTGGTGATTTCTTCGAGGATATTGACATCGATGTAAATATCTGCTATGTCAACCGGGCGGGCAACGTCTAGCATCCGCAAAGTGCCGCACTGGTCGGCAATTTTGTGGGAGCACAGTGCTCGCACTTGTCGCACGAGGGCACCGGCACCAGAGAGGGTGGCGGCAGGCGAAGCGGATTGCTGCGGTTGAGGCTCTGATGGCAGACCGGCAATCTCTCGCCAATCGAGCCCGAGCTGAAAGCAGATTTCTATAAAGACGCGACGGTCCACCGGCTGGCAGGCAAAAAATTTGCCGATTGGCTGGCGAGTCTTTAAACCGACTTCATTGGCTAAGTCCTGTTGCGTCCATCCCTTGCGGGCCACAGCCTGCTTGGCTCGGAGTGCACCTTCGGGAGATGCCTGGAGCGACCTCTTTATCATACTTATACCACTATTTTGCTGAGTTTTATTTTATTTTTATAATCCAATTTCCTGTCTCTAGCAGCCAAGCTGAGCCGGCGATCGACTGATTGTAACAAATTGTAACGAAATAAGCGAAATCAAACAAATCACACAAACTCACGCATGAATAAACCCCTTGCGCAGACTTGATTTCACGCAGGCGGCTGTTAGGTTAAATGGTAAGCGTGGAAAAAACAGTTTTATAAGCGAACGGTGCAAACATGGATGCGAGAAAGTCAACGATTCTGGAAGCGGTGCCGGTGCGGGAAGAGGAAAGCCCGGGATGGCAAGAGGTGCTAGATCGAGAAATCAGCCAGCTGCGGGCAGGCTGCGCCACCACGATATCCCAGGAGCTCCGCACTCGACTGACGGTGATTCTGCTTTCGGCTCAATTACTGGAAATTTACACCCCTCAGTGGACAGTTTCGGAAAGCCGGAAGTATATTATTCGGATTCAAGATGCTGTCAGAGAAATCAACCAGCTGCTCAATGAGAGTGCGGTCGTTTCTCAGAATGGCGATTTAAACGGCGCTTCCCACACTCTTACTGAGCGGAAAGTAAATCTGTAGCGCTAATATCGCACCGTACTTCAGGGGGGTG
>CAZJNL010000214.1:0-7560 GCA_964546515.1 uncultured Oscillatoria sp. | reverse complement strand
GCTCTCATAGTCTTCCTTGAAATACTCTGCCGCTTGACCAATTTTTTGAGACAGCCCCTCGGCATACTGCTGGGGGTTTTGGACAGCGGCATCCGCCACAATCACCCGTTTGCTGCCGGCGCTCTCGATCGCTGCCGGCAAAAGCAGGTAAATCCCCTCCAAAACCCCCTGCCAGCCACTGGAGCTGTACAGGTAGCTGACGACAGCGCCGGTTTTGGGAACCAGCAGATAATCCACGATCTTGCCAACCTTGTTGCCGGTATCCGTCCACACCTCATGTCCGAGCGCAGAGATCGCCAGCTCCGGCTTTTCCGCCTCCCCAACCCCCGAGCTGAGGTTCACTATAATACTGTCAGTGCCAATGCTCTGAATTTGCGCCCAGGTAAACGACCGTTTATTTTTGCCCAGAAATCCTGACTTGCACGTCAACCCCACGACTAGGTGGGATTGAGAATTTAGCCACAGCTGCTCAACCCGCCCAACCTCTTCGGTGCTCGTGCGGTCAATCACTAGCCGGTTGAGCAGCTCGCTGTGCTTAACCATCTGTTGCTCTGCCATCACAGACAAACTCCTAAATAGTGGTAAAGTGGTAAGTTGTTAACTAATAGCGAATAGCTAATAGGTAATAGCTTCTAGCTACTAGATAATTTGCACCTATACTTATTGTGCCTAAAACTGCCAGTGAGCTGCCAGCCACTGCCAGCAGTAGGGCCAACAGCAGGGGAATTGCCCCCATCGCCACTAGAGCTTTTGCCGCACGCGAAAGCAGCCAACGAGGTACTCCTGTTTCGGTAGGCTTTGCAGAACACCGAACCGGCGAGGAAACTCTTCGATTGCCTTGCAGTTTGTGGGGATGTTTCTATTTTGAGTGGCAGCTATTTTACCAGACGATAGATGTCCATCGTGGTTGTCTCGTCCGACGCGACTGTCTCCTTGGCAGCGGGGGCGGGGGCGGAGGTGACTTGCTGAGCCATCGTTTCTTCTGCTGATATAGCTTTCAGCTCCTCCAGAGCTTTCTTGCCGAGACGAATTTGAATCTTAGGACCCGATCGAGCTAGATGAATAACCATCCCGTCTATAACGGGAGCTTCAACGATCAGTTTACCATCCACATAGGTGCCATTCGTGCCCAAATTAATAATTTCCCACTTAGTGCCCCGCCGTCGCAACTCGATGTGTTGGCGGGAAACAACAGCACTGTAAAGCACCACATCGTTGTCAGTGGAGCGTCCCATCCGAATCACAGCCTCGTCATCAAAAGACCAGCTTTGAATCGGGATAGACTGAAGCGGATGCTGCAAGATTAGTGTAATCACGTTCGCATATCCGTTATATAGATACCCCTAAGGAGAGGACAGGCTTTTCGCCTGTCACACCTTCAGGATTTATCAGAATGCCGGCCCCACAAAATCTGATTTTTATGGAGTAAAAAGGCATTCGCCCCTCACCTTAGCACCTCTTTTTTAGCTAGCGCCCCTCCTTAAGAAATTTGGAACAGAAATGTTACCAAATCTCCTTTACCTAGGGCGATGCGATCCCCCGGTCGCAAGCGGTGCCGGTTGCCGGTCGGGAGAGGAAAGTTGTTAACGTAAGTCCCATTGGAACTCCCCACATCTTCAATGTAGTAACCATCTCCCTCCACCCGGATATCCGCGTGAATCCGAGAAACCACCTCAGAATTCGGAAATCCCGACACATCAATATCCGGTGGAATCCTGTCATTTGGCTTGCCAATATGAATCACCGATAAATGCTGCGGCAATTCCAGCTCCTTATTGGTTTGCAGGTGCTGCAACTTAGCTGTCTGCACCTGCAGTTGAGTCTTGGAAGTGACAGGGGATTTTGGCGCAGCTGCGGGCGCAGTCGGTGCCGAAACAGCCGGTGGGGGGGGGACCGCCGCAACAGTGGGTTCCTCCGGGATCGGGTTAGGAACTCTTGCAGGAGCCTGCCCGGAAACCAAGGGTGCTGGTGCTGGTGCCACCAAGGGCTCGGGGACTGGCAGAGGTGGCGCAGCCACAGTGGGGGCAAGCGGTGCGGCAGCTACAACTGTGGGAGGAAGAGACGATTCATTTGGTGGGCGCAGATCGTAGCCGCACTGTCCGCAGAATGTCGCATCTGACTGAACGGCTGCGCCACAATTAGGGCAACTACTCATAACAGGTAAAGGTGTGTAACAAGCCTCGCACTGGGTCGCTCCATCGGGGTTTTGGTGGTTGCAATTTGGGCATACAATCATAACAGTTTTTCCTGCCATCGAGATGATCGTAGAGGAGTTTTGAGCACTCCGCTCTCGGGCGCGGCCAGAATTTAAGATTTTCTTTATAAATCCTGCCCCGCCGCCTCATCTAGGAGCCACCAAAGCTCCCCTTGCGGCTGAATCAGTCGGGCTGGATAGGTGAACTCGTCAGCTGCCGGCGCAAATATCTCAGCCAAAGCAGAGCGCTTACCGGCACCCGATACGATAAAGATAACGCAGCGGGCGCTATTAATCAGCGGCACTGTGAAAGTCAGGCGGGGTTGGCCGTCTTTGCTACCAACTGCAACCAGCCGGTCTGCCACTTTCAAAGCCTCTGTGTGGGGAAACAGGGACGCCGTGTGACCGTCGTCCCCCATCCCCAGCAAAATCACGTCAAAAGCGGGAAATTCACCAACCCCCACCTGGAAAAACTCCCGCAACTCGCCATCATACTTCTCGGCGTCGGCTGCAGGGTCAGATGCGCCAACCGGCATGGGGTGAACGTTTGCCGCTGGCACCGGCACCCTGTCGAGCCAAGCTTCCCTAGCCATCCGCTGATTGCTCTCCGGGTGATCCGGCGGCACATAGCGCTCGTCGCCCCAAAACAGATGGATTTTTTCCCAGGGCAGCTGTTGGGCAGCGATAGCTTCATACAGCGGCTTCGGCGTGCTGCCACCGGCAAGGGCCACAGCGCACCGGTGGCGCTCTTCCATAGCGGCTGTGATTTTGTTGAGCACAACTTCCAGCGCTCGCTGAATCAGCGCCCCCCGATCTGGTAATACTTCTACGATTTTGTTCATTGGCGCTGCGACTGAGATGGCTAGCATCATTACACACCCGATTCGCCCCCTGTCGCCTCACCCCTGTGTGACACTTCAAACAGTGTCTTTTTTTCCCAAAGCCAACCTGCCGCAACCGCGCCGCGCCTCACCTTCACCCCGCCGCCCTAGCGCAGCCATGTGACGCGAATAGCGCTCACCACCTGCTCCCCCACAGTAGCCTGGAACTGGATCTCGATTCCCCTTCCCCGCTCGGCTTTGACCTGAAACTTCTGCGCCACAGCCCGAAGGTCCCCGTATTCCCTCACCAGATCCAGATTTGACCGCACCGGCTTCCCATTCAGGCTGACGCTGAACACCCGCTGCCCAGGCAGCTTGACAAACCGCTCCGCATGCGCGAGTTCCACCTCGTAATCCCCATCCGGCACATCGAACCGGTAGGCTTTCATGCCGGTGCGCGAGACTTGATACAAAGGGTCTTCCTCCGTCCCCAGAATGTTCGGCACCTCGGCTAGCTTGGAGGGTTCGCCGCCAATGTACCCCCAGCCACCCGCTCGGTACTCTTGGTCAGCCTCCCAAATCACCCCGTTAGAGCCGATAAACTGGGCATTCGAGCAGGCCAGCCAGTTCCCGGAACGGAACCGACGGATCTGCCAGATTCCGCGCCCGGTAAGTAAATCGCACCTCCACCCGGTCGTAAAGGCTCTCACCTCCCCGGCTGCCGCGAGCCGAGATCGTATTGATGCCATCCCGAAAAGGCACCTCCCACCACGCTTGCCGGTCAGCGCCAATCTGCTTTGCCCCCAAAGACTCGCCATTGACAAACAGCTCTACCTGTGCTGCGTTCGAGTAGACCTGCACCGGCTGCCGCACCACCTGCAAGCCGCTGCCCCTCGGCGCGTCGGTGTTCGTGCCTGTCCGGTTTTGCCATTCGCGAGTGGCGATGCGCAGCACCGGCTGACTGGAAAACTTCGCCTTGTAGAAAAAGTAGACATCCTTGGGCTGCCGGTCGTAGGTGAGCATCCCCTTATTGTTGATGTGCGGCATACAGCCGCCCCGGTCCTCCTCGCCGAAGTCGAACAGGCTCCAGATGGCGCTGCCGGCCAGGTAGGGCCGCTCCTCAATCTGCTGCAGGTAGTTTTCGTGCAGCAGGCGCTGGTACTCGGCAGTGAAATCCATCCGCTGCGGCTGTAGTATTGAGAGCGTCAGAACTCGCCCCGTATTCGCTGACAATTACCGGCCGGTTGGGAAATTCCCGGCGCTGGCTGTCGAGAAACTTCCCGAAATCAGCCAATTCCCCACTGTACCAGCCGGAATACAGATTCCAGCCAGCCACCTGCGGGATGCCGGCAATGCCGGATTCGTTATAGAGGTTGCTGCGGTGCATCGCCATCACGCTCGCCCGGGTGGGATCTTCCCGGCGCAGCACTTCCTCCAGTTCGCGGGCGAGTTCCACCGCTTTGTCAACGTACTCCGGCGTCTTCTCGGGCCCGCGCAGCCAGACTTCGTTCATGTAGCCCCACATCAGCACCGAGGGGTGGTTATAGTGCTGGCGAATCATCTCGGTGAGCATCACTTTGCAGGTTTGGGCGAATTCCAAGGAATGCGTAATGTAGTTGACAGTGGGAATTTCTTCCCATACAATCAACCCCAGCCTGTCCGCCGTTTCCAAAACTGCAGAAGCCTGGGGATAGTGAGCCAAACGCACGAAGTTCGCCCCCATGTCTTTGATAATCTCCAGGTCTTTTCGGTGGAGATCGTTGGGAACGGCGCTCCCCATGCCTTTATAGTCCTGGTGCCGGTTAACTCCCCGCAATTTCAAAGGCTTGCCGTTGAGAAACAATCCTTTGTCGGCGTCGAAGGAAAACCAGCGGAATCCCAGGGGGATTTCAACCCTGTCTGCGGCTTTCTCCCCGTCATAGATGACGGTGCGCACAGTGTAAAGATAGGGGGTGTCTGGCGACCACAGCTGGGGCTTGCTGACCGGTTCGCTCCGCTGTTCAAAGGTGGCTTTCCCGCCGGCTGGCACGGAAACAGAGGTCTCAATCGATGCGACAGCCCGACCTGAGGCGTCCGCAATCTCGCTTTTTACCCGCAGCTGTTTCCTGCGACGGTGCTGTTGACAGCAGTCCCCCGAATCCGGACGGTTGCGCTCGGCTCCGAAACCGTTGGGGTGTCCGCATAGATTCCCGGCGAGGCGTAGTCCAAAACGTCGATACGCACCGGCTCGGTTGCCCCCAGCCACAGGTTGCGGTAGATGCCTCCGTAGAACACAAAGCCGGCTGAAAGAGGCGGAATGTTTTTGTTGAAGCTGTTGTCTACTTTGACGGCTATCGCGTTTCCCCCCTCCCCGGCGTTAAAGTTTACCAAGTTGGTGATTTCGCAGGCAAATGCGCTGTAACCGCCTTCGTGATGGCAAGCCTGCATTCCGTTCACGAAGACATCGGCAACTTGGTTGGCTGCCTCGAAGTAAAGGAAAAGTTTCTTACCCTTCAGCCTGCTATCGAGTTCCAGGCTTTTGCGATACCATCCGGTGCCGCGATAGTAACCGGGGGTGTCATCAAAGGGATCTTCCACATTCCACGTATGCGGCAGGCTGACCGCAGACCAGTTAGAGTCGTTATAGCCCGGTTTTTCAGCCACTTTGGCATCCTCCCGCACAAATCTCCAGCCCTCGCTCAGGCGACTGCTGGTTCGCGTGCCGTCGGGCTGATTTAATATCAGGCTCAACTTGCTTCTCTCCTCCGCTGCCACAAAACGCTCTTGGCTCTGATTTGATTTCCCTTCTCTCCTGCCAGCAAGTTCCCCTGCAGCCAGCAGGCTTGACATCAGGAAAAAAGCAGTGAGAGTGATGGCGAATATCGGGCGGTTCATTAGAATTTACATTTTTTACTTTTCCCCTGCTTATCTTTCACGCCATGTCTGAATCAGAAGCCCCTTTTAACACCTGAGTTGACAGGCTATTTTTCTGTCACATTCCAGATATTTACAGTCGCCGCCTGCTTGTTAATTTACAATTATTAACACCGGGATGGCCCTTGTGGGCAGTCTCAAAGAATGAGAGTCCGATTGATTTTCCCAATCCTTGCGTACCCCCATTTTTCTATAAAACCACAGGCTGAAGCTACAGGGAAGATGCCGGCCCGGATTTGGGAAAACTTAACATTTTTTTATAAGTTCTAGAGCGGGCAGCGGTAAAAGTAAGGTTTTTAGCGGAGGCGGTGCGTTGGGGCGGGAGAAGATGAGAGGGGGCGCAAGGGAGCGAGATGGATTGAAAAGAGCTGAGATTATTAAAGGAGCGTGCTGGGAGGAGTCAGAGGGGAGGTGCCGGTGCCAAAAGACAAAAAAGTTAAACTTTTCTGGCAAATTTTAAGATATAAAAGGGCGGAAGGGAGAGAGAAAATGAACAAATCGAGAGGGGAGACTTGGGACAGTCGGACTTGAGACTTTAGACTGGAAAGAGTCCAGAGTTAAGAAGGGGCAGACAGTGATTGGCGCACGCACCGGCAGGGAATGCCTGATTGTTTTTACTCGCTATCCAGAACCGGGTTTGACCAAGACACGCCTGATACCGGCGTTGGGAGCGCAGGGGGCTGCAGAACTTCACCGGCGGCTTGCCGAACACACCCTAGCTCGGGCCAGAGAACTGCAAGCGAGCCGGTCAGTTTCAGTAGAAGTCTGGTTTGCCGGTGGTGGCGAAGCGCTGATGCGAGACTGGCTGGGGGATGAGACAGTCTGCCAGCATCAGGGGGAGGGTGACTTGGGAGCGCGAATGTCCAGAGCCTTTCAGGAAGCGTTCAGCAGGGGCGCAGAGCGAGCCGCTATCATTGGGACGGACTGCCCCGATTTGGACGCCCGGGGGTTGGGGGCTGCCTTCGAGCAACTATTGACTTTCGACTTAGTTTTGGGGCCGGCAGCAGACGGGGGCTACTATTTAATAGGACTGCGCCGGAAAGTGCCAGAATTGTTCACCGGCATCACCTGGGGCACCTGCAAGGTATTGCAACAGACCGTAGCAACGGCTGACCGGCTAAAGTTATCTACAAGCAAACTGCATAAGCTGGCAGATATTGACCGACCGGAGGATTTGGCTATTTTAGATTCCCAGTTTAAAACTATATTCCCTCTGAACAAAAAACCAAACCCCTTACCCAGCCTTACCAGGGCAGGGGGAGTCTTGTCAACTCCTGCGAGCGGGTGTTGGGGGGGGAATGCAAAAGCCTTAATTTCTATTATCGTGCCAGCGCTCAATGAAGCGGGCGCGATTAAGAAAACACTCTTGCTGGCTCAGCTGGCTGATAATGTGGAAGTGATTGTGGCAGACGGGGGCAGTCAGGACGGAACAGACCAAATTTCGCTGTCAGCCGGCGTCAAGGTTATCTGTGCGCCAAAAGGTCGCGCCCGCCAGATGAATGCCGGTGCGGCTGCAGCCACCGGCGACATCCTGCTGTTTCTGCACGCCGACACCCAGCTGCCCGAGGGGTTCGGCGAGATGGTGCGTCAGGCACTTTCCACTCAGGGTGTGGTTGCCGGTGCCTTTGAACT
>CAZJNL010000213.1:0-7593 GCA_964546515.1 uncultured Oscillatoria sp. | reverse complement strand
CCGACAGGTGAACCAGGGTGAGTTCGTCTTCTTTGAGGGTGCAAGGTTGATGCCACTGGAGCGACAAAAGGGCCACAACTTTGTCTCGGTAGGCGATCGGGAGAGCGATGTGGCTCTGGATGCCGGAGGTTTGGTAGTGAGCCACACCAGCCAGAGCGGGATCGGCGGGAATATTCACCGCACCCTGGATCTTGTGAGTGGAGATCGCTTCCGTGGCCAAGGGGTCGCTCGCCAGCCAGTTTTCCGCCGGCCCACCGGCGCTGTAGGTGCCCTCGGGAGCGGCTAGAGCAGTTCCCTCTACCAGTTGCAAGATAGCGACATCCGCACCGAAGCTTTTCCCGAAAGCGGTGGCAATGCTCTCCAGACACTCCGGCAAACTCTCCGACGACTGGGCGGCTTGCAAAATTGCCGAGATCAGGGTGGTTTGCGCCTGGGCGCGGCGCAACTCTTCCACCCGCTGCATTTGCATGTCATAGTTTTCCGCCGCCCGCTCCACAACCGCTTTCAGTTCATTGGGGTCCCACGGCTTGGTGATGTATTTATAGACTTGTCCAGAATTAATCGCCTCTACGAGGTCTTCAATGTCCGTGAACCCCGTCAGAATAATCCGCACTGTGTTGGGAAACTGGGGCAAAGTCTTCTTAAGAAACTCGGTGCCCTTCATTTCCGGCATCCGCTGGTCAGAGATGATCACAGCCACCTCCCCCTCTATTGCCAGCACTTCCAAGGCGCGGACACCGCTTTCCGCCTTGAGTACCTGAAATTCACGTCGGAAGGTGCGGTAGAGCAGGTCGAGGTTGTCTGGCTCGTCGTCTACTACCAGCATTTTGGGTTTTTTCGGTCGCGATAGGCTCATTAACTGGCGTCTGATATTCTCAAGCTCTGGGATAGCATTATCCATAGGTTATAACAAACTCCTCGGGCAAATCTGGGGAAGGCAACCGAATATGCAAAAGCCAGCATGAAGCTTCGAGCTCTCATCAGGCGGTGGCGGGTAAGTAATAGGCTGGTGGACTGGCAGGCAGGCTGGCTGGTAGCAAAGCGGTTCATTCCTGATGTTACCCAACTTTGAGCAATCACCCGACGCCTAGCTTTTCTCACTAATATACCTTTTGCGAAAACGTCAATTGCAGCAACCGGCACCGAACCATTACTTAATGGCCAAGCACTCTTAGAGATTTATACTCTGTGCGAGCGGTTTGGCTGAAGTGAGCGCTCGCTACAGTTTTAGTCCCCTGTGGGAGCAGGTGCCTGACCGGGCGCGACCGCACGCCCTGCCGAGGCCGGGAACCGCGCCCAAATATTACCAACCGGCTTCCTTGACATTTATTCCCAAATGTGATATATTTGCCCAAATTTCGGGCGGCTTTATGGGAGATCCCAGGCGGCATGCGGGGCAATTTGACGCCATCGAGAGCGTTCATCCGCCTCCTGAAAGCGTTTCAGCTTATTTCTTTTGTTTTGAATTATCACGCCCGGCGAACACTCGCAGGCGGAAAGATTAAAGAATTGTAAATTTTACAAAAAATCCAGTGACAACTCGCACGCCTCCGAGCTTAAACAAAAAAATTACTGAATATTTGTGCTGTCAGGAGCGACGACTGTGGAATTCACAGAGGTGCATCTACTGCCGTTTGCAACGGAACCGAATCCTTTCAATCCCCATTTGGATATTTTACCTTCCGCCGCACCGAGCGGGTTGCCCTCTGCGGCTGGGGGTGAGACTCCCCTGGAACTGCCCCGTTTTCCAGAGCTATTACCATAAATCGCTACAGATGTCAATGCGCAAGAAAGCGCATCTTCACCGGCTTCCCCGCCCTCAGGGCCCGACCCGCTCACCGGCATGGCCGCCGCAGTAACGGATGGGGGGAGGACTGAAGTCCTGACTACAAACTTATCTGGCGCTGCCAATTTTGACCCGCTCACCGGCAACCCAGTTGAACAACCCGCCAAAAGCCAAATAGTCATCGTTGACCCCACAGTTCCCGACTGGCAAAACCAGGCTGCCGGTGTCACTAATGGGGCAGAAGTGTTCGTCCTCGACCCCACAAAAGACGGGATAGAGCAGATTACTCAGCTGCTGGCGGGAGGCCAAGGCATATCTAGTTTGCATATTGTCTCCCACGGCAGTCCTGGCATACTGCGTCTGGGCAATACATTGCTGAGCGGGGACAATATAAATAATTATGCAAGACAATTGCAAAGCTGGGCGTCTGCGGTAGGTGCCGGTGCCGACATTTTTGTGTATGGGTGCGACGTAGCAGCCGGTGAAACGGGTGAAGCCTTCACCCACAGGCAGGCTATGCTCACCGGCGCAGATGTGGCCGCCTCCGATGACCTCACCGGCAGGGCCGCAAAAGGCGGAGACTGGGTGCTGGAATACGCCACCGGCAGCATTGAATCACCCCAGGCATTTCAGATTGGGGTGAGGGAAGCTTACGACTGGGTTCTCCTGCCTGCCGAGCTGTTCATTTCCGAATATGTTGAGGGAAGTAGCAACAACAAAGCTCTGGAATTCTACAACGGCACCGGCGCTGCCATCAACCTGACAGCAGGTGGCTACGCCGTGGACTTTTATTTCAACGGCAACACCACTGCCGGTGCTACTCACAACCTGACTGGCACAGTAGCAAACGGCGATGTCTACGTCTTGGCACTCAATAACAACACTAACGCAGCTATTCTCGCCCAAGCCGACCTGACAAATAGCAACCAATTTTCTTGGGACAACGGCAACGATGCAATTGTGCTGCGCAAGGGCGCAACAATCATTGATGTAATTGGTCAAGTCGGCTTCGATACCGGCACTGAGTGGGGTGCTGGATCAACGATCACCCAAGACAACACTCTACGCCGCAATCCCAGTGTAACGGCGGGCGATACAAATCCCAGCGATGCCTTCAATCCGAGCCTGGAATGGATTGGGTTTGCCAACAATACATATAACGGTCTGGGAAGCCACAACAGCGCCCCCGCTATCAGTTTATCCGGCGCAGCGCTGAATTACACGCTCGAATGACGCTGCGGTTTTGATTGACGGTGCGGCAACACTCACAGATAGCGACTCTCCTAACTTTAACACCGGCAACCTCACTGTCAGCTTCACCGCCAACGGCACAGCTTCTGACCGGCTAGCTATTCGCAACCAGGGTACAGCTGCCGGTCAAATAGGCGTTTCTGGCAGCAATGTCACTGATGGCGGCGTAACAATTGGCACCTTCACGGGAGGCACCGGCACCACCCCTCTGGCAATCACCTTCAACGCCAGCGCTAAGCCAGCAGCAGCCGAAGCTTTGCTGAAAAATATCACATATAAAAATCTATCGTAGCCGCCTTCAACCGACAGCCGCACGGTGCCAGGTGACATATCAACTCGGTGGCGTCAGCAACACGGCAACCAAAACTATCAGCGTGACTGCGGTTAACGATGCGCCGGTGCTGGATAACACCGGCACCCCAACAAGCAATTAACCAAAATGAAGCTAACAATCAAGGCAATTTAATTTCAGATATTATCGGCAGTTCTATTACCGACGCCGATGCCGGTGCGGTGCGAGGAATTGCCGTCACCGGCTTAGACAGCAGCAACGGCACCTGGCAATATTCCACCGACGGCGGCACCACTTGGACAGCCTTCGGAACCGTATCCGACACTTCCGCCACAGTTCTGACTGCCGCACCTAATAACAGAATTCGTTTTCTCCCCAATAGCAATTTCAACGGCACTGCCAGCATCACCTACCGCGCTTGGGATACAACCGATGGCAGCGAAGCGCGGAACTGCCGGTGGCTTCAATCAACGGCGGCGCAACGGCTTTCAGCACTGCCAGCGGCCGGTATCACTGTCACTGCATCCACCCGCATCCGCGACATCCAAGGTGCCGCTCATATTTCCCCTAAAAACGGTCAGTCTGTGAGTCAGGTTGCCGGCACTGTCACCGCCACAACGTCAAGCGGATTTTACATGCAAGATCCCAATCCGGATGCGAATGATGCCACATCTGAGGGTATTTTTGTCTTTACTTCCTGAGCACCGGCTGTCAGTATCGGCGACTCGGCGATCGTAAATGGTACAGTCAGTGAGGTTCGCCCTGGCGGTGTTGCCAGCAACCTTTCTGTCACCCAGATTGCCAATCCTACTATCACGGTTTTATCCACCGGCAACTCTCTCCCCGCCCCCATTATAATTGGCAGCGGCGTTAGCACACCACCGGCACAGATCATTGATAATGACGCTGCCGGTGGCAATCTGGAAAATGCCGGCACTACATTTGACCCCTCAGAAGACGGTATCGATTTTTACGAGAGTCTGGAAGGGATGCTGGTGCGGGTTAATAATGCTGTTGCAGTGGGGCCCACCAGCGCTGCCGGTGAAATTCCCTTGCTTGCGGATAATGGTGCGTCGGCGGGTGTGCGAACCCCTCGCGGCGGTATTGTGATTCAGCCAAATGACTTTAACCCAGAACGGATTATAATTGAGGATGGAATTGTTGCCGGGGCGCCGCAAGTGAATGTGGGCGACCGCTTTAATGGTGCCATTACTGGCGTCATGGATTACAGCGCCGGCAACTTCAAACTCCTGAATACTTCTGCCCTACCTAGCGTAACTTCTGGAGGACTGACAAAGGAAGTCAGCAATTTAAATCCAACTGCCAATCAGCTAACAGTCGCCACCTTCAACCTGAGCAACCTCGCTCCGGGCGACAGCACTGCTAAATTTGCCAACCTCGCCAGCACTGTTGTCAGCAATCTCAAGTCGCCGGATATTCTTGCGGTTCAGGAAATCCAAGACAGTAACGGCGCGACGAATGACTCTGTGGTTGACGCGATCGCAACTTATAATAAGCTGATAGCAGCGATTCAGGCTGCCGGCGGGCCCGCTTACGAATTCCGCCAAATTGACC
Organism: uncultured Oscillatoria sp.; assembly: GCA_964546515.1. Classification (GTDB taxonomy): domain Bacteria; phylum Cyanobacteriota; class Cyanobacteriia; order Cyanobacteriales; family Oscillatoriaceae; genus Oscillatoria. The sequence continues at coordinate 2,689 of CAZJNL010000213.1, read as the reverse complement.
CGGTGGATGACGCGGATGGCGGCGAACCAGGGGGGAATATTCGCGTCGGTTTCCTGTTCAATCCGACTCGGGTCAGTTTTGTAGATCGTGCCGGCGGGACTTCGGCGTCTGCTGTCAGTGTTATCAATAATGCCGGGGCGCCTGAACTTTCTGCAAGTCCGGGGCGGATTGACCCGACAAATGGGGCGTTTAATAGCAGCCGCAAACCGCTGGCGGGCGAGTTTGTGTTCAACGGGCAGAAAGTGTTTGCAATTGCCAATCACTTTAATGCTAAACTAGCAGATGACCCTTTATTTGGTGTAAACCAGCCTGCCGGTGAAAGCAGTCAAGATCAGCGCAACCTGTAGGCGACTGCTGTGGCGAACTTCATCAAAACCGGTACGAATGTAATTCGGGACATTGACCAGAATGCGAATGTAATTGCGAGCGGTGATTTGAAGTATTTTCAGTTTGACAATCCCCTGAATATCCTGAAAGGCGCGGGGTTGAGTGCGCTGGTAGATCAACTGCCTGCCGGTGAGCGCTACACTTACAATTACGAGGGCAATTCCCGCGCCATCGACCACATCCTGGTGAGCCAAAATCTGCTGGGCAATTTGGATGCGTTTGATATTGTTCACGTCAACTCGGAGTTGGCGTTTAAGTATAGCGACCACGCTCCGAGTTGGGCGCGTTTCAACTTGCCAAAGCCGGAATTAAACTTAAGCTTTAATGTCAGTAGTTTTTCAGAAGGCGCGGGTGCCGGTGCTGCAACCGGCACTGTGACTCGCACCGGCAGCACTGCAGGAAGTCTGACAGTCAACCTTTCCAGCAGCGACACAACGGAAGCAACAGTTCCCGCAACGGTGACGATTCCGAATGGTGCAGCTTCTGTAACTTTCGCGGTGGGTGCTGCTGAGGATGCGGTTGTGGATGGTTTGCAGCCGGTGACGGTAACAGCTTCTGCGACAAACTATATGGAGGGTGAGGCTTCTTTGAGCGTTCCCGACGATGACACAGCCGGTGTGGTTATCAGCACCTCAACCGCCAGCGCGACGGAAGGCGGAACAAATGGCAATTACACCGTCAAGCTCAACTCCCAACCGGCATCTGAAGTTACCATCTTATTTGACACCGGCTCACAGATTCAGCCGGTGGCTGAGCTCACCTTCAATAGCACAAATTGGAACAATCCGCAAGTCGTGACGGTTGCGGCGGTGGATGACGCGATTGCGTTCGGAAGCCACACCGGCACTATTACCCACACGGCTATCAGTGCGGATGCTAACTATAACAGCATTGCTATTGACAGCGTACTTGCTTCCATCACAGATAACGACAGTGCGCCGGTGCTAGTCAACAACGGTTTAACGCTTGATGAGGGTGGGGTTGCGACAATTAGCAGCAGCGAGTTGCAAAGTACCGATACCGAGCAATCTGCGGGATTATTATTATACACCCTAGTCACCGCACCTGTTAAGGGAATTTTGAAAAAGAGCGGGAGTGGTTTGGGTGCCGGTGACACTTTCACCCAAGCTGACATCGATGCTGGCAATATCACCTACGCAGCGCTATCTGGCGGAAAATCCAGATGTGGCTGAGGCGGTGGCGAAGGGTGTCTATCGCAGTGGGTTTGAACACTTCTTGAAAGCCGGCTATCTGCAAGGGCGCGATCGCACTTTGCTGGCGTTTGACGAAGAGGCTTATCTGGCTGCTAATCCAGATGTCGCCGCAGCAGTAGCCGCCGGCACCTATCGCAACGGGTTCGAGCACTTCTTGGGTTTTGGCCGATTTGAAAGTCGAGCAGGTGTGGTGAGAGGCTAAAGGGCTAGTATCACTGGCTCCTAATTGCGGTTAATTAACCCGACATGATATCACTAATCAGGAAAATCTCTTTAACATACAAGGCGGCTCCCTGTCAAGATAGGGAGCGAATCTTTTCCAGAGTTTCTCCGAATTTGGCCTGAGTGAGGGACAAATTGCCGAGAGGCCGACTTAAACCCGCCCAGACGCGAAATTAGTGATGAATGTTACCCCTCAAACGGGAAAAGTTATGGTATGCTAAGTAGAACGATTTTAGAAAAAGCTACTTGGGAGCCAAGCCAGATGAAACCCGTTGGCGGACAGATAAGCGCGTTGCTGATTGCTGTTCCTTTTCTCGCCTCACTAGGCGCACCGGCACCCGACGGCACCGGCACCACAGTCACTCCTCAGGGAAATACATTTAACATACAAGGCGGATCTCTGTCAAGAGATGGCCCGAATCTTTTCCACAGTTTCCAGAAATTTGGCCTGAGTGAGGGACAAATTGCCAACTTCCTCTCCCTACCCTATATCCGCAATATTCTGGGGCGGGTAGTTGGGGGCGACGCTTCTTATATTAATGGGTTAATTCAAGTAATATCTGGAAATTATAACCTTTTCTTAATGAACCCAGCTGGCATCGGTTTGGGCCCAAATGCCAGCTTGAATGTGCCGGCATCCTTCACCGCGACAACAGCCACCGGCATAGGGTTGGGTTTGGGTTGGTTTAACGCGGTTGGCAGCAATGATTATAACATCTTAGTTGGGACGCTGAGTGCGTTCAATTTCTCGTTACTGCAGTTTGGGGCGATTGTCAATGAGGGGAATTTAAGCTGAACATTTGGTAACAATCTCACCCTGTTGGGCGGGACAGTCATTAACACCGGCACTCTATCAAGTTCTGGGG
>CAZJNL010000212.1:0-7609 GCA_964546515.1 uncultured Oscillatoria sp. | reverse complement strand
TGCCGAACTAAGAGTAGTCCCATTGTGATATTTAAATGTAGTGGCTCCAGCCTGTATTTCGATATACCAAGTAGCATCAGCGGTTCCGGTAAAAACTCCACCTACCAAACAATGTATGTCCTGTCCTACCGCTCCGGCAGGGGGAGGCATTTTGCCGGTCGGAATGTCATAGACTTTTCAATGAGGGGCGGGCTGTCCTGCTCACCCCACAAGCCAATCCCCCTCTCTTGCGCGACAGGCATCTTGCCTGTCCGAAGCTAAATGAACTCATCTAGTGACATTCTGATTATTGGGGGTGGCACTATTGGCCTCTCAATCGCCATCGAACTGAAGTTGCGAGGCGCAAGTGTCACCGTTATTTGCCGGGACTTCCAGCAGGCAGCCGCCCACGCCGCCGCCGGCATGCTCGCTCCTCAGGCGGAAGCCATACCCCAAGGCCCAATGCTGGATTTATGCTTGCGCTCCCGAGCTTTATATCCAGACTGGACTTGCAAACTGGAAGATATCACCTGCTTGTCCACCGGCTACTGGCCCTGTGGCATTCTGGCTCCCGTGTACGAACCGGGGAGCGGCGGAGAATCCCCTGACTTAGCGCTGACAAACGGACATTTATATGATGTCAGCGCCCTGTGGCTCGACCGGCAAGCGATTCACCAGCACCAGCCCGGTCTGGGCCCAGAGGTGGCCGGCGGGTGGTGCTTTCCCGAAGACGCCCAGGTGGACAGTCGGGCGCTGGCGCTGGCGCTGCGCTCAGCCGCCGGAGAGCTGGGCGTAAAGATTCGGGAAGGCGTGGCTGTTGAGGGCATTGTGCAGCGCTCCCGGCAAGTAAGCTGCTTGAGAACTTCTGCCGGCTTCCTCCACGGAGGGCACTACGTCTTAGCTACAGGGGCTTGGTCAAACCAGCTGCTACCGCTGCCGGTGTATCCGAAAAAAGGGCAAATGCTCTCGGTGCGGGTGCCGGCGGAGAGTGCGGTCGCGCCCCTGCAGCGGGTGCTGTTTGGCCCTGACACCTACATCGTCCCCCGCCGCGATGGCCGGATTGTGATTGGAGCCACCAGCGAGGATGTTGGTTTCACTGCTGGCAATACGCCGGCTGGTATGCAAATCCTGCTAGAGCGGGCTGTGCGGCTCTACCCCCAACTGCAGAACTATGCGATTGAAGAATTTTGGTGGGGATTTCGACCGGCAACGCCTGACGAGTTGCCGATTTTGGGCCCCAGCCTGTGCGAAAATTTAACCCTGGCCACGGGCCACTACCGCAATGGGATTCTGCTCGCGCCGGTGACAGCTTCTCTGATTGCGGATTTAATCCTGAATCAAAAATCAGACCCCCTGCTGGAACATTTCCAGTGGCAGCGGTTTTTTAACCGGCAGCCATCTGCCGCCCGCCAGCAGAGCTCAGTCGAGACGCGCCCCGGCGCTCTACAAACTAACAACTCAAACGGAACTCAAAACCCTCCAATGCTCACCTACCCCGCTCCCATCCAGCAGACACAAGCGAAGCTGTCTCTGGACACTCCGCTGACGATTGCCGGTCGGCAGTTCCGCTCGCGCTTGATGACCGGCACCGGCAAGTATCGCAGCATTGAGGAAATGCAGCAAAGTGTCGCCGCCAGCGGTTGCGAAATTATCACGGTGGCGGTGCGCAGGGTGCAAACCAAAGCAGCTGGGCATGAAGGGCTGGCTGAGGCGCAGGACTGGACAAAAATCTGGATGCTGCCCAACACTGCCGGCTGTCAAACGGCTGAGGAGGCGATTCGGGTGGCGCGTCTGGGGCGGGAGATGGCGAAGCTGCTCGGGCAAGAGGAGAATAATTTTGTCAAGTTAGAGGTGATTCCCGATGCCAAGTATCTTTTGCCAGATCCGATTGGCACTCTGGAAGCTGCAGAAAAGCTGGTGAAGGAAGGCTTTGCGGTTCTGCCGTATATTAATGCTGACCCGTTGCTGGCGAAACGCTTGCAAGATGTTGGCTGCGCTACGGTGATGCCTTTGGGTTCGCCCATCGGTTCGGGACAGGGGATAACCACTGCGGCGAATATTCAGATCATTATTGAGAGCGCCCGCGTGCCGGTGGTGGTGGATGCCGGCATTGGGACACCTTCTGAGGCGGCGCAAGCGATGGAGATGGGGGCGGATGCGGTGCTGATCAATAGCGCTATCGCCCTGGCTGAGAACCCGGCTGCGATGGCCAAAGCGATGGGCATGGCGACAGAAGCGGGACGTCTCGCCTACCTCGCCGGTCGCATGCCGGTGAGATCCCGCGCCAGCGCCAGTTCACCCCTGACCGGCACTATTACCGGATAGGAGAGAGGGAGAGGGAGTCAGGGGGGAATTGTCCCACTGTGCCCCTCTCCGTTTGTTAAGAATGATTAATAGCTATGAAGCAATACTTCTCAGAGCTAATTTTTGATAAAGTTAGTTAAAGTGAAAAGACTGAGGGTGAGATTCATGCCATATACCGAAGAAGAAGGCGGACTTTTGAACAATTTCGCCGTTGAGCCAAAGATGTACCAGGCTGAACCTCCCACGAAGGCCCAACAGCGGAACTATCTTGTGTTAGGCGTTTTAGCAGTAGTGCTTGTTGGCGCGTTGCTCTATGTCGCCTTCTCTGTCTCGACGAAGGTCAGCTGATAATAAACGCTTTTCCTGATTGTTGTAGCACTTTTAGATATTTTTCAGGTCTACCAGGTTGCCGGCTGTGCTGGTGCCTGGTTTTTTGTCTCACAGAGACAAGCAAATCCAGTAGAGAGGCGACATGTAGCGTCTGTAGAAAAGATACCGTAGAGACGCGACATGTCGCGTCTCTACAAAAGCCCGCCTGTGTGGGCTTTGTCTGTCGCAGTGAGTTGACAATCTCCCGGGTATATTAGCCAAAGTACAGCCCGCATCTAGAGCCCGGGTATATTAGCCAAAGTGTTGCGCATCGCAGTCAGGTGTTTGTGCGAGATAAATGCCTGAGAGCTGATGCCACCGGCTTTTTTTTCGGCATGAAAGAACGCGCCCGCAGAAATATTATAGCACAAATGCGCTGGCGGCGGTTGAGGTAAGGCACAGCTAAATAGCTAAAAATCAAAAAGCCCCTCGCCCTTGCGGGCGGGGGGCGATTTATCGGGGTGCATCACTCTTTCTGTTCGGGGGGGAAAGACTGGCATCCGGACACTTGACAAAATCGCCCTTTTCCCGGATGGGATCGCGCCGATTCCGTAAAGAGAATTGGAAGCTCTGACACGGATATTTATTATGCGCGTCTACACGCAGATATTTTTGTTAAGCCTGTTATTAATAGGCAGCGCCACTCCCGCCCGCTCGAATGAGTATCACGCACTCAGTCGGCTGCAAGCCGATACGGAGCAATTGGCTCAAAGTGTATGTCCTCCTCATCGTGGAAGTGGACGTTGCGAGGAATAGGGATAGGCAGCTGTGTCATCGGGACACAGCTGAGGGGCGGTATCAAGGGTTGGAAGCTCTGACACATACGCCCCAATTCCATCATCTCATGTTTGTGAGCTAATCGATATCCCTATTTTTTAATTGCCGGCGGCTGCACCCCTGCTTTGGTGCAGCCGCTGTTTGCGTTGAGAAGTGGGGTGCGTTCCGCCTTGAGACTATTTCTTGAAGTGAAAGTAACCTGCGCTCAGCGGAACGCACCCTACAGGCTAATAGAAGAGCGGGTTTTAACCGGCCAGTTCAACTTAAGTTGACACCAATGGGGCCGGCGGGATGGCCTAAAGCGGAGCGAGCGATTTTAAAAGCTATTTAATCCAGCCGGTATAAAATAAGCTAAAATGGGATATCCGAGGTAAGCTGAGTACAGATGCTCTCAAAACGCTTTACAGAAGCCCTCACCTACGCCACTAGGCTGCACGCCACTCAAACCCGCAAGGGAAGCGGCATTCCTTATATTGCCCATCTCTTGGGCGCAGCCAGTATTGCCCTGGAATATGGGGCGAATGAAGATGAAGCTATTGCGGCTTTGCTGCATGATGCCATTGAGGATCAAGGCGGCGCAGCCACCCGGGAAGAAATTCGCCGCCTGTTTGGGGATGCCGTGACGGAGATTGTAGACGGCTGCACGGATGCCGAGACGATTCCCAAACCGCCCTGGCGACAGCGCAAAGAAGCCTACATCGCCGGCATCAGGGCGGCTTCACCATCGGTGCTGCTAGTCTCGGCTGCGGATAAGCTGCACAACGCTCGCTCGCTTCTCAAGGATTATCGGGCGGGGGGTGAGTGCCTTTGGGAGCGCTTCAAAGGCGGGAAAGAGGGCACTCTTTGGTATTATAGGTCTTTGGTGGAGGCATTCCGCTCTGCGGGGTCAACCCCTTTGGTTGAAGAATTAGACCGGGTGGTTTCAGAACTGGAAATGCTAGCTGTTTACATATAAAATAAAAAGGTAAATCGAAAATCATCTGCGTTCATCTGCGTCCATCTGCGGGAAAATATCCAAAATGGCAAACGTTCGTTTAGAAGGAATTACTCGCCGATTTGGCGGCGTCACCGCTATCGAAGACATCAGCTTTGAAGTCCCCGATGGCCAATTCTGGGTGTTGGTCGGGCCCTCAGGTTGCGGCAAGTCTACAATTATGCGGACAATTGCCGGTCTGGAAACCGCTACCGCGGGCAATATCTATATCGGTGACGTGCGGGTTAATGGGGTGCCGGCAAGGGGGAGGGATGTGGCGATGGTGTTCCAAAATTACGCGCTCTACCCCCACATGACGGTATGGGAAAATCTGGCTTTTGGGCTGAAGATGCGCAAGGCTAACCCCGCAAAAATCCGGGAGCGGGTGGAGGCGGTGGCGCGTTCGCTGGATATGGCCCACCTGCTGAACCGTTTGCCCAAGCAGCTGTCGGGGGGGCAGCAACAGCGGGTGGCGCTGGGGCGGGCGATCGCGCGGGAACCGAAGGTGTTTCTGCTGGATGAACCGCTGTCGAATTTGGACGCGCAGCTGCGAGACGATACGCGGGCGGAACTGAAATTGCTGCACCGGCGGGTGGGGATTACGACGATTTATGTCACTCACGATCAGGTGGAGGCGATGACGCTTGCTGATCAGATTGTGGTGCTCAACGAGGGGCGAATTCAGCAAATTGGGGACCCGCAGACGGTTTATGGGCGACCGGCTAATCGGAGGGTGGCGACGTTTTTGGGGAGTCCGCCGATGAATATTTTGCACGCGATTTATACCGGCACGGGTTTTGAGGTGAATGGGCAGGTTTTGCCCTGGAAGCCGCCGGTTGAAGGGAAAATGCCGCTGGTTGAGGGGCAGGGTTTTGATTTGGGGATTCGTCCGGAGTGTGTGGGGGTATTTGAACCGCCAAGACGCCAAGAACGCCAAGAAGAGGGGTTAGTTGAGTTGAAGGTTGAGGTGAGGGTTGTGGAACCGCTGGGGCGGGAGACGCTGATTCGGGCGGGTTTGCCTGGTAATTCTGGGGTGTTTAATATTCAGGCAACGGCAGATTTTCGTCCGAGTTTGGGGGAGCGGATTTCTGTGCATATCGATTTGAATGAGCTGTTTGTGTTTGATGCCGTTACGGGGGAGACGCTGTATCCTTTAGGGTGAATTTGGGCTAATTTGTGAGGTGCGGGGAGGGCAGGCGAGAGCGCCATTTTGGAGAGTGGGACGGTCGAGTTGTTGGAGAGAAGAGGAGTCACTTACGCATAGAATAGCTGTTGTCTCAGTCTGTGTGCCAGTGGCGTTGGGGACTGCGAATACGCCTCCAATATAGGCGGAGGAAGATTTTTTCAAAGGTGTGGCATAAGTGAAGGCAGATGTGGCACTGGTACTAACTGAATATTCGTAGTTTCCTGTTTTGGCTGGGATGTCCAAACCAAGCTCGGTGAAAGAGTTAGCAAAGGTGCTGTGTTCTGAATAGTAAGTTGGCTGCGCTCTGTTAATTGACTCGACAGAATAGCGGGCAATCGCCTTCAATACACTCTCTCTCTTGGCGTCGGATTTGATGGATGAGGCTACCCGGAGGGCTTGCTCGTACTGACCGGCTATGGCATAGGAGCGGGCTATATCAGTCAGGGCGATATCTTTGGAATTGGAGTGCTGGATGGTTTGGGCTACTGTTTCGGCGAGTGAGAAAATTTCCGCTGCTTGCGACTTTTTACCGGCTGCGGCATAGGAGCGGGCTATTTCAGCGAGCGAGTGAGCCTTAAAATAGGGATGTTTGATGGTTTGGGCTACCTGCAAAGCTCGCTCGTACTCGCCGGCGGCGACCAACTCGTCGGAGCGATTGGCTTCCGGCAAATCTGCACCTACTACAATAGGCCCAGAGCCATCTATTCTTGTTGTGTTGGCACCGCATTCTATGCGATTACCTTGCCTTATTATTTGCGAGTCAAAATAATGCAATGAGCTATTATACTGTTCTCCTACCATTGTTATTCCAAAAGTGGCCGCACACATAATCTCAACGAAAACCTCGCCTTTACCCCCATCGCCTGGCACTACAAAAACCCCCCCAATATAATGGCCAAAAGTATAGTCGTGATTATTGGTCAGATAGTCTCTTGTGCCGGCCCTGCAATAGTTAAATGCACCCTGGTGAGTAACTTTAGTTGAACAAAAAGTAGACAGTGGACATTTTTCTGAATCAGTTGAACATGGTTTGTATTGAGCAGAGGTCCAGTTTTCTAATCTTTCTAGATTGTCAGTAAACCCAAACCCCCCATTATTTTGGTAGTAGCTTATCTGATTGCGGTTCATTTCCTTAACGTTGTATATGGCTGAATCGACATCTAATTTATGGGTGTGACGATCCTTTAATAGCTCGTCCCAGAACACTGCCATAGATAGAACGGAGAAAAATATAGCAAATTGTAGTAAAACGAAGCATCCCATCCCGGCATAAGGAACTTTCGGGGCGTTTTGGAGACTGCCGGTGCCAGCTGTTTCTTTGAAGGGGGTAGCTTGCAGTGCTTCAAGTGCTTGGCGTGCTTGGGAGAATCGCCGTTCAGGAGCTGGCTCGCACAGTTTTTCTATCCAGTTGGCAAAACGGGGAGTTAGGCTGACTTTATCTTTAAATTGCAGGCGCATTTTCTCCTGCGGCAAGTTAGCAGGGGGCGTGCCGGTTAACAGGTGAATCAGAGTAGCTCCTAGGGCGTAAAGGTCACTCGCTGGAACGGCTTTTCCCCAGAGCTGTTCCGGTGGGGCATAGCCGCCGGTGCCCACAACTGTGAAGGTGACTCCCTCTGTCTTGGCGCGTTCTTGAACGGCACCAAAATCCACCAGATAAACTTGCTGGTCTTCTCCCATTATAATGTTGCTGGGCTTGATGTCGCGGTGCAGCACCGCCGGACTTAACTCGTGCAGATAAATTAGGATGTTCAGCAGCTGAGTGGCTATGTTTTGTGCCTCGGCTTCTGTAAAGCGTTTGCCCCCTTTTAAGAGCTGCTGCAAAGATGTGCCGGGAATGTAGTCCTGCACTAACCCAAACCAGGGCAAACCCCCGCCAGCATTCTTGTCGAGGGAAAAATCATCCCGATACCTGGGAATTCTGGGATGGTTGAGATGTTTGAGGACAGATGCCTCGCGCTGAAATAACTTTAAGTCATCCCACTGCATCTGAGGGCTAAAGGGCAGCAGCTTGACAATCACTT
>CAZJNL010000211.1:0-7623 GCA_964546515.1 uncultured Oscillatoria sp. | reverse complement strand
ACAGCCCTGTGACGATCGCCAACCCCAAAATCCAGCATTTCCTGACGGCAGAGGCGGCGCTGCCGGTGCCGCAAGTGCTGCGCGATCGCTTCACCAACTTCTGGAGTGCGGACTCCGACGGCCAGTGGTCAGGGCCGGAACTGTCCCTGTTTAACGACAACCCCCAACCGGGGAACTGCTTTTACTTAGTCTTTGACCCAGACGAACCCTTGGAGGAGAATGTAGTGGCCATTACCGTCAAAGGCCAAGAAGCCACTCCCACCGGCATTAACCCCAACGATCCCCCGCGCCGCTGGGAAGCGTGGAACGGGAGCGAATGGCAACCCGTTCTCCTGCAAGAATCGGATGATCAAACCCAGGGGTTCAGCTTCAGCAACATCGCCCAGCTCGGCGGCAACCCCGTGCGGGGAGCCGATATTCTCTTACACTTGCCCATCAGCTTCCCCGTCGCCCACTTTACCGCCTATCAGGGGCGCTGGGTGCGCTGCGTCTGCACAGAGCCCAACGTCCGCCAACCGGCCTACAGCCGCTCTCCCCGGATCGCCGGCCTTTCCGCTAAGGCCATTTGGGGAACCAGCGAGTCAGTGCGAACTGATTGAAGACGAACTGCTCGGCGAAAGCAGCGGCGACCCCGGACAGACCTTTCAACTGTTGCGGGTTCCCGTCCTCGACCGGCGGGAGGATGAATACTTAATCGTGACTCCTCCGGGCGGCCTTCCCCAGCAGTGGCAAGAAGTCAGGGATTTTGCTGACTCTGGACCGGCAGACCGCCACTATACCATCGACTCCGTAACCGGCACGGTTCAATTAGGCCCTGTGATCCGCGAACCAGGCCAGCTCAGGGAAGCGACCGAGTTAAGGGCGCAACTGCAAACCAGCACCTCCCGGCAAGCGCTGTTTTCTAGGCCCAATCTCGAACGCCAGTACGGCGCAATTCCCCCCAGAGGGTCGAGCTTGCGGATGTCTCGCTACCGCACCGGCGGCGGTGCGGCGGGCAATGTCCGCGCCGGCACCCTGCGAGTCCTGAAAACAGCAGTTCCCTACGTTGCCAGCGTCACCAATCACGTTGCCGCCCGCGATCGAGCCGATGCCGAAACCTTGGAACAAGCAGCCATTCGCGTTCCCCAACTGCTCCGCACTCGCGATCGGGCCGTCACCCCCGAAGATTTTGAAGAACTGGCCATTCGCGGCGGTCAAGGAGCCGTCGCCCGCGCCCACTGCCTGCCCGCAACAGGGGGAAATGGCGGGACAGTGCAGCTGTTAATTGTCCCCCAAGCCAGCACCGACGGCATTCTTCGCCCTCACCCCCACCCTAGAGCGGCAAATTCTCGCCTACCTCGACCAGCGGCGGCTGTTAGGCGTCCAGGTGCAGTGCTATGAACCCGACTGCACCGGCGTTTCTGTCCAGACAGAAGTCGCCCTCAAGCCAGAGTACAACAACCCCGCCGCCCGGGAAGAAATCCGGCGGCAAATGCAAATCGCCCTCTACCAGTTTTTCAATCCCATTACCGGCGGGGTGGGGGGGCAAGGGTGATCGCTGGGCCAACCCGTTCATCCCAGCGATCAGATCGCCGTTCTTCAGCAGTTCGACGCCCTTCGCTATACCGGCACCCTCCAGCTTTTTGAGCTGCGCTGGCAAAGTCAATCCTGGACTCGTTTGCCCCCAGCTCCCATTATCAATCCCGGCCCGTTAGGTCTTATCTGTTCCTGGGCCGATCCAGCGCAGCGCTCCCAGCACATTATTAATTTAATTCAGTAGGTAATGGGTCATGGGTATAATAAACAAAACCATCCCCAATGCCCAATGCCTCATGCCCCATATCCCACGCTCAATCCCTAAATGACCCAAGTTTTTTCCAGCCAAACTTTGATTGTAGACCTCATCCCCTTGCGCTTGCCGGAAGCCGATCCGGACACGCTTTCTATTCAGTCTGTGCGAGCGGATGTTGCAATTGAAAATCAGAGCCTATTGCTGGTGCCGGGGGAACCCAGCGAAATGCTCGTTAAACTGGAAAATTTGGGAACCCGCCCCTTGGAGCTGACTCTATAACTAACCGGCGATTTCCCGCCGGAGTGGTGCCGCACCCGCACCGAAGGAAACTTACTTTCGCCTGGGGAGCGGATGGAAGCAGTGCTTTACTTCCAAATTCCCGCCAATTTCTTTGAAGCTCCCACCGCCCTCAGTCCCGGTCAAGTGTTCAAACTCAACTATCAGGCACGGTTTGCCGTGAGCGGCTACCTGCCAGGAACTGTGCCCCAATTGCTGCAAGTCGCGAGTTTTAACCTGTATGTTCGCCCCCTGACCCGCTATCTGGAATTTCTCCCCACAATTTATCGATAAATTGATTTTATCGGTCGTTTACTCCAGATTTTTGAAGCCACCTTTGAACCCGACATCCAAATTCTCGCCAACCTCTGGGCTTATTTAGATACCCGGACTGCGCCCAAAGCAATGCTGGAATTTCTCGCTCACTGGATTGGCTGGCGAATTCAACCGTATTTATCCCTAGAACAGCAAAGACAGCTTATTCGCAATGAGATCCAGATTTACCGCTGGCGAAACACTCGCCGGAGACTCCGCTTCTATCTCCATTTAGCGACTCGTTTGCCCTTAGACGACAACTTGGCCAATGAAGATGACAAACATATCGGCATTTATGAATTTTTCAGTCGCGGCTTTGTTTTGGGAGAAGCTCGCCTCAGTCAGGATGCAATTTTGGGAGGCGTGCGTCCTTTTCATTTTACCGTCCGCCAGCGTCCCCCCGAAACGGCAATCCGATTATTGTGCCTCAGCCAATAGAATTTCATATTTCTTCCGAGGCCAAAGAGTAGCCGTTCGTAGCTCGTCATTAGCTATGTCGATCAAGACAAACTGCGCCAGCAAAAATCACAATCTCAGGTTGACGAAACCTGACGCTGAGAAAACCAGCGCCTGCATAATTTGAAGTGGATATATGCCGAATATTACTGGATAATGTTTCCTGAAAATTTCCATTTAAACTATTTACCCGAAAATAATTTATATTTGCGCTAATGGCAGCAAGTAATAGCGCGTCCTCAAGAGATAGTGCGCGTTGCTTTAGTCCCTCAAGAGTCGCCAGGTTATCAGATAATTATATCGGCTTTTTCTAGTTTGCTGCAATCTGTCGCCGCACTTTATCCAGCGATGCGGGGTGAGGAAGTTGGGCGAGTCAAGTTACAGACAACTGAGTCAAGTCAGCAACTCAACTGCGATTTACTGTGAGCTATCAGAAGTTTACATATCTCAAGAAAGCGGAACTGTAAATTTTAAAGTAGTACGCGCTTTCCGGAGGAGTTTTGCTGATATAATTGGCAACGGATCGAACTAAAACAGGCGAACTCATAGCCGTTCAACAAAAAATGCAAAAAGCGCTGGCCAATTTTCAGTAATAAGAAGAGTTTAATGAACTCCGCCCGTCTTTTCAGGCGGAACTAGAAGCCACAACTAAAGCTTTGGACAAAAACCTCGATTGGGTGAGTTATGCGTTCAAAAAAATTCCCCAATATCTTGGACATTTTAAAAGCAATTTCTCAAGCCTTACCCCAAATTCGCAACTAGTTTCTTACTAACAGGGCATTTTCCGGTTGCTAACCGGCAACAATTTAATCTAGTGGGTATATAATTTTATTATTTAAGGTTTTTAAATTCTGACTTTTGATTAAAATATCGGCTATCTCTACCGCAATAAAATTTATATAATGCTCAAATTATAAAAAATAACATCTTGCATTTTGCCTGGGAAAGACGACAGCTTATGCCAGCGGTAGAAAAGGAGCGAAGGTGTTAGAGCGCACAATCTTGTAGTGCCATCATGGGAAACAGCCTTTCTACCAAAGTTACATCCTTTTTTTATTCAATTTTTGACAGGTTTATGCCTTCCCTTTCCATTCGCTATACTCTGCCACTGATTATTGTGGATCCTCTGCTGGCTGCTGTGACAGCGAGTGGATGGTTTAGCTTCCAAGCCGGCAAACAAGAGATTGAAGATCTGATTAAACAAGTGAGTGAGGAATAAACCAAAATTATTCAATTAAATCTTGAAAATCATTTGAAAAAACCAGTTATTGCAATCGCAAGCGACCGCCATCAACAAATTTAAATAAACTTATCAGGAGCGCTATTTTTGGCAAAAATTCAAATAATTTTCGAACATTATTTATTTGGCAAGCCCCAGATGACTCTATATTTTAGATTTCAAAAAAGGCAATAAATTAGCTGACAAATAATAGATTAATTTCCGCTATTGCGGCGAAATTTTTATGCTCTCGATTCTCAAGGCAATCGCACTAAACTTCTTTAAAACGCTCCCTACGATCCTCGCACTCGTCCCTGGTATAAAGTCGCTCAAAAAGCGGGGGGCCTTCTTGGACTCCGATTTATGAATATTCCAGCAACAGCGATTTCGGTATGGCCTTAACTGTTCCTGTTGTCAACCCGGAAACAGGAGTTTTCCAGGCAGCTTTAGCAACCGACATATCCCTTTTACAAATTAGCGATTTTCTGCGTAAATTGGCTATCCTTCGCAATGGAAAAGCCTTTCTCGTAGAAGGAACGGGAGATTTTGTGGCTACATCAAGTCTGGAACAACCTTTTAAGGTTGTAAAAGATGAACCCAAACGGCTAAATATTACAGAGATCCAAGCTCCCCTGATTCAAGCTGCTGGACAATTTTTAATCAAACAATTTAACAGTTTAGAGCAAATTAAAAGCCAGCAGCAGTTAACCTTTACGTTCGGAGGGGATGCGCAATTTCTCCAAGTGACGCCACTTCAAGATGAGCGGGGACTGGATTGGTTGATGGTGGTTGTGATTCCCAGAGCCGATTTTACGAAACATATTTACGCCTACACTCGCTTTACAGTGATAGTGGGTGTTTTCGTGGCTGGGGTGGGAGTCATTTTGGGACTCCTGCTGGTCTGGATTACCGTACCGATTCAGGAGTTATACAAAGCGGCAAAAGCGTTGGAGTCAGAAAAATTTGAGGCGTCGATTTTAGAGACAGTCACTTCGCGTGGAGATGAATTTGGAGAATTCGGAAAAGTATTTTTAGGAATGGCTAATGTCATTTACAGCCGCGAATCTAATTGAAATATAATGAAAACGCCATTTCATAAATAGAAGCCTCCCCCCCAAATAATCAGTCATTTTTCAAATTAATAACGCAATTTGATCGCTTCTAATAGTTCCTCAGAGAAGCACAGTCAATTCGGAATAAAATTGATGATTCAGCAGGGTTGGCTTCTCGGAAGAATGGCAGAATCGCTATAGAAAGCGATCGGCCAGATGAATTGACCGACAATAACAGCTAGAGGCTTTCATGGGAAAAACATTATTAATACCAGCATCTCCGTTAAAGGACTGACTTTTAAACCTTAAACGTGCAGGAAGGAACAGGCGGAGTTGCCTTGAAATTACAATTACCTGTTCAAGAATTTCAAGTCTATCCGCAGCAGCAGGTAAAAATACCCGTTCAGGTCTACAATCCGAGCTACCTGCCAGCTAGCGCGGTTCTGCGATTGGCGGGAGTAGATCCGGCATGGTTAATTGAAGAAAAACAGGTTTTGCACCTTCCACCCGGCGAGCGCGTCGAGACAGTTTTCCTCGGCCAAATTCCCGCCACGATTCAAGTCACCAGTCAGCTGTACTCTTTTACCGTTGAAGCAAGGCTGGCGAATTGTTTATCCAGTCGGGTAGAAGGAAGTTTGTTTATTTTACCCCAAGGAAGCGTAGAATTTAGGTGCTTTCCCAAACAGCAGCGCATCCCAGTAAGCAGAAGATTTTTTTCCGTTCCGCTCCCGTGACTTACCAACTGGAATTGGAAAATTTTAGCAATTTGCCTTATATTTGTCAAGTGGATGTTCAGAGTGAAGAAAAATTGGAATGTGAAATTATCCCAGAGCAAATTGAACTCCCCATCGGTGAAACCCGTCAGCTGCAATTAGTGACAAAGGTAAAGCGCCACTGGATAGGTGGCGCGAAAAAGTTTTTAATTGAGGTGGCGACCGAGCTGTCTGACCGGCGGATGGGAGAGACTTCACCAAAAAGTCAAACGCTGCAATTAAAAGTTTTACCCCTCATACCGGCTTGGTTGCTCTCGGGGAGCGCGATTTTGTTGCTGTGGTTACTTTGGTGGCTGTCTTGGTTAAATCCAGACAATCCTTTGTTCGGACACCAAAAAGCGGTCAATTATCTTCAATTTTATGGCTTGGCTATAACTGTCATTAGTGGCTATAACGACGGAACAGCCGCAGGCGGTTCTCGGGTTTTTTACCCACCCTGACCAATCGATTTATCTGCCCAATTGGGAATTATAAAAAAGCTGTTTTGGTGGTCAGATAACGGCACGGAGATAACAAGATTATGGCAGCTTTTTTAGAAAATGGCGAAATTAAACTGTGGGGATTAACGGGATAAGCTGGGCTAATTGATGTTTTAGGGATCAAAAGCCGATTATTCGCGTTAATATTTCAGCAATATTCCCGCTCCTTATTCAGCGGTCATGGCAGCGGGTTAGTGTTGCAGTGGGACACAACCTTTCAGCGGGGTTAAATCTCTAAAGGTAACTCTCGTATTCTGAAGAATAAAAAATTTTATTTTGCGGTTTACGCGCTCAATTTCGGGGAAGATTATAATACTAATTTAGTCGTTGCTGGAAGATATAACCAATTAGCTGTCTGGAATTTATCAACCGGTCGCGTTTTGAAAATTCCCTATCCTCCTGGCGGTCAAGAGGACTATATTTTAAGCGCCGGCAGAAATAGTTCCGTATATTTTAGCAACGGCTGACAATCAAGGGAATATTCCGCTCTGGAATATGGAATCCTGCCTGAAGGGAACAGGCGATTGTGAAGTGATCGACCGCTGGCAACCGAGCCAAGCAGGAGAAGCAGTCCGATCTGTTTCACTGAGTTACAACGCTTGTTATTTAGCCAGTGGGGGGATGACAGAAAAGTCACCCTTTGGGCTTTTACATCTGAAGGAAAACGAGCCATAAATATCAGCCCCGGCCAAGGGATTTTTTAAAAAGTTATCCACTCTCCCAATCGCCAAACATTTAATAGCGTTCATCTGAAGTTAGTGGGCGACGAAATTTTAATTGCCAGTGGGGATGACGACACTCAGGTGAGAGTTGCCAAAGAGAAAAGAACGCGAAATTAAGAAGGCGATTTTTCAAAAACATGAACCGTAAAGTTTCCTCCCACATCCTCTCCTGTTTTCTAAAAAACTTTTTAATATAAAAGCGCTTATTTTTGTCTTATAAAGAACTGTGGCACGACAAATTTACCCGATCGAGGCTCGCAGTTTTAGTTTGCCTGACGCAATCGATGGAGAAAATAGAGGTCAAACCTATGGCTCTGATTATCAACCCTTCAGAAGACGCTTGTGCCTTAGCGGGGAAAACTTTTTATCTGCGGTTCACGGTTACAAATCAAGGGCAAAAAGGCGATCTTATTAAGATTAATATCGAGAAAAGTTATGGGTTACTGCGCCAGTGGTGTGCCTCTCCCTTTGAAAGTTTGGCACTGGCGAAGGATTCTAGTGCTGAAGTTGTGTTTCGGTTTGCCATTCCCATCACTGTTAACCCAGCTATTTACAGTTAT
>CAZJNL010000210.1:0-7625 GCA_964546515.1 uncultured Oscillatoria sp. | reverse complement strand
CCTTTCGGAGTTCCAGCTTTCAAAACTGTCATCTCCGTAAAAAGGAGCAAATTAGATGGCAGTAAAGCTTCCATCTAAATTGGGAAACCAGCATTGCCCGCGCGGCAAAATATGCAGGGCATTTTTCTCTAGCAAGAACTCGACCTTAGCGCCGGCAGAGATGGTTAGCTCTTTGTAGCCATGATTTAAGTAAGACTGGGAAAAATTAAAGCCCCTCTCTTTCAGCCATTCGCAGATCGGAAGCCGAGCCATCTGTTCCGATGACTGGACTTGCCTTAAGCGCTGTTTGTTGGCCATTCGTTTCGTCGCGCAACTTCAATTCGCCAGTCTCAAAATCCATCCCCGCACACTGCTGGTTGAAGTGGATTTTGACAGTTTCGTATTTTTCAGCTTCATTCATTAAAGCTATGTTGAACTGATTTCTGGCAATGGAATAAAGCACTTCGCTATCTTTTCTGCCATAAGGCTGAAATGTTAGCTCCCCTGTCAGGGAGTGCATCATTCTCCCCTTCAGGGGGATGGCTGCTTTCATCACTTCTTCATATAAGCCAATTTGTTTCAGTACATATATTCCCCGCGCCGCCAGAGTGAAATTAATGGATATCCCCCACTTAATGTCACTTTTTTGAGGAGAGCATATTTGATTCAAACAAAGCCCATAATTAAAATATATAAATTTCAAATACAGCCTCCGGCTTATACGGCACCTATTAAGGTGATTATGTCTGTTGAGTATAGTAGGGATTGGATTCGGTACATGGGGGTGACAACCTTTAGAAACTAATTTCACTATTCTCGGGGTTTAAACCAGTATTATGGTAATTTTTATGGGGGGGGGTGACGAGTGCCTGCGGCAAGGTTTTTTGGTGAGACAAAAGTGCAGCTGTGGCGGCTAGTGGATGGTTCTGCTATTGCGGTTTTTTCAGGTAAGGCGGGACGAGCGAGTGGGAATAGCTGACTTATAAAGCCAGCAATCACTTGTTTGTTGCCGGTGAGGCGTCGCTCGAACTGACAAGACTCCTCACCCCCTGAATCAGTAAGTTTTTCAGCAATCGCACCGGCAGTCCTCCTGCTGCAGTCCCGTCTATCTCAGCCTCTGCATCTGCTACATACTTATTATTCAAACCGCTAAAAAACCGATACGATCTGGCGGCCCGGCTCTCATAAAAGTATTTTATGGCCATATAACCCTGTTTTCGATACCCAAATTAGACGCTCTTTTTTGAGTCGTAGAAGCATCTGCAACCGGACTGAGAAGTCAAGTGTTTTTTTAGTTAAGATCCTTTGGGATCCGCTGCGAATGTTAGATCTCCACCACTGAGCCTTTACCAGGAAGGAAAGGCTGGTTTTCTAGAAACTGCCCTGATTTAAGGTCTATAATTAATAAGGCAACGCGCCTTTAATCAATACTCTAACTGCACTGACCGAGGCTGTGTTGCCACTTTGGCAGAAATTTTGTGTGGAAATATGAAGACCTGAGGGGTCCTAGCATCCTCTAAAAGGACGGAAACGCTGGCTGTCCGGGAAATCCTGATACTTAGAAGAACTGCAACCTGAGAGGCCGCATGTCTGAAATCCTTATCCGGCATGCGGTTGACAGATTTTTGCTCGCCCTCGCGCCGACAGAATCTTCTCCACAATTAACCGATGGCAATCATTTTAGGCTCCCTTATTTAGAAAACCCGGGCTGACGTTACTTTCCTTAAAGGATTTAAATATTTTGTCAGTTAACTTAAAAAATCTTCAGGGGCCGGGACTTAAGCGGTTTTTAATTCTCACCAATAATTGCTTGTGGCGGGACTCGGTTATTATAAAAAGACTTTGAAAATTCTATTTGGGGGTGAGTTCTGTTATTTACAATACAAGATTTGTAAGTCTTTGCGTTTAAAGGAGTGTTCTGTTACTTGAAATACAAAATGCGGTCAGCTTTTACAGGGGCGTGAGTGAGAGCCGATTTGCTGTTGTGCGTGCACAAGGCCACCGGCAGCGCCACATATGTGGGATGGAGTAGATGGAGTAGAAGGAGAGAGGGAGAGCCTCTGGGGGCTAGAGGCTAGAGAGTGTGGGCTAGGGGCTGGTGAAGCTCGTTTTTCCCCAGTCCAGCGCCCCTAATCCCCAGTCCATTCTTCCGTCTTGCTTCTTCCTTCTTCCTCCCACACAGGCCAGATCGGCAGCTCGCCTTGGTAGAGTGAAGATACTGCACACAAAGCTTCTAATGGGATAGTCTGACTTTATGACGCTATGGGAAAGGGCAATGAAACAACTCGGAAAGCAGCCACGCCGCTACAAATTTTTCTTTCTCAATCCCTACAAGGACGTGCGGTTCTCATACTGCCCCAAGTGCCAAGGCAAGACTAAGCTGCGCAAGGTGCCCTTGGCGATCCAGGTGCAGCCGGTGCAACTGCTGGCGGTGAACAAGTCGTGCCGCTACTGCCCCGCCTGCGACTTGCTGATTGCCCATCAGGATGAGGTGGAGGAGCAACTGGCCGCCAAAAGTGGCCCGCGCCCACCGGCTTTGATTAGCAATAGCTACCTAATTATGGGCACAATCGAGCGGGCTGACTGGCAGCGCAGCTGCACCGAACCGATGACGCAGGCTCAACTCCAGGAGTGCCTGTACGCCTTCAAGCAGGTCTTGAAGTTCGAGCCCTGCAAGTGGATAAAATTAAACGTGGAGTGGAAGCTCGTAGATTGATATCCTTTTGATTGCTCCTAAGAAAATGGGGAGGGCAGCATGGATTGGCAGTGCCAGCGGCCAGAGGGCCAGCTGCAATCAGGGCTGGATACCGGAAGCGTTCCAGCACCGAATGCAGTTGCCGCCTCGATTAAAGCCCAGAGCCTGGATCAAGCCTCAGGGGAAACTTTCCGGCGTTTCAGGGGCAGCAGCGCCCTCCGACTCTGGAATCAAATTCACTAACAGGGACCGCAGCGGCTTGCGAGGAATATACGGCCAGCCACTTTGGGCTTCAACATCCTTCAGCAGCGCGTAGAGCGCCTGACGGCTATCCGGCAAAGACTCTTGAAACAAACCGTCGCGAATCTCTTGATGCAGAGCCTCTAGCGCCCGCAGCAAGGCTAAAATGGCCATACTGTCCCCTTTACAGCTTTGGGCCAAAGCGCGGATGTCAGTGGCAAGGGCTTGCAACTCCAACTGCAATTGTCCTGACTCCAATTTTGCGCCACTGTTCATGCTGTCCATCCTTCTCAATTCAGTCAAAATAAATTTAGCGTGGGCGAAAGGCGTCCCGCCTGTCCGGCGTCTCGCACTAGCCGAAAACTCTTATTTTCGCAGAGAATGCCGGTGCCCTGTAGGGGCGCAACGGACAACATTGGTGTCTGGTAGAGACGCGACATCGGCGTTCGTACAACTGGGCGGTTAAAACCGGCACCGCCAAAACCGCACGAAGCGCGTGTGGCGTGACAGCCCACAAAAGCTCCCGCCGCAAGCCTCTTATATCATCTCCGGTCAATTACCCCATTAACTTTTCCATCCCTCTTCCTGAGCTCCACATCCTTCTTGGCGAACAGGCGCGTCTTGGCGGTTAATTCTTAACCTAAATCCATCCGACGTAATATTTCCGACCCTCTCTCCAACTTAGTCGAGGCTTGTCGTGTAGATTGACCCCATACCAATTGGCCAACAGTCCGATCGCCAGAGCCTGAAGCCGTAGGGGCGGCGCGGCGTGGCCGCCCTGACACCAATAAACGGGCAAGCGCCCCTTCCAGCTACCTGTTGTCCAGGCGGGCATTGCAGTCCCAAGAATCGATAGGATAGATGGGGATCGGACTCGATAGCTCGATCCCGAACCAAACAGCTGGGGAGAACACGCTATGGATTTAGTCGCACTGCAAAACGGGTTGGACAACATCTCGTTTGCTGTCCTGTTCGTGACCATGTTGATTTACTGGGGCGGAGCAGCCTTTCCTGAAATTCCCTACCTGCCGGCGATCGGCACAGCGGGAATGGCCAGCGCCAACCTCGGCATTGCCGCCTTGCTGTTAGCTCGCTGGATAGAAGCCGGCTATTTCCCCTTGAGCAACCTGTATGAATCCCTATTTTTCTTGACCTGGGGGATTACCGCCGTCCATCTGATTGCCGAAAATATGAGCCGCAGCCGCCTGGTGGGCGTCGCCACCGCGCCAGTCGCGATGGGCATCACCGCTTTCGCCGCCCTCACTTTACCCTCGGAAATGCAGTCGGCTGCCCCTCTGGTTCCCGCCCTCAAATCCAACTGGCTGATGATGCACGTCAGCGTTATGATGCTCAGCTATGCCGCTCTCATGGTGGGCTCGCTGCTGGCGATCGCATTCCTCGTCGTCACTCGCGGCCAAAACGTCGAACTCCGGGGCAGTTCCACCGGCACCGGCGGCTATCGCCACCAGAGCAACGGCAGTGGCCACTACCAGTTGCAGCGCAACAGCTTCCCTGTATCGGCGCAGCTGCACGCCGCCACTGTCGAACAGTTCACGGCACCGGCACCCAATCTGGCTGATAACAATGGCGGCGTCAAAACCGCAGTCTTGGATCGGGTGCTAGCTCAACCGGCAGCTATCGCCGAGGAGCCGGTTGCGCCCCTTTCCCCCCTGCGCCTCAGCATCGCCGAAACTCTCGATAACATCAGCTACCGCACCATCGGGTTGGGATTCCCCCTCCTGACGATTGGCATTATTGCCGGTGCTGTCTGGGCTAATGAAGCTTGGGGCTCTTACTGGAGTTGGGACCCCAAAGAAACCTGGGCACTAATTACTTGGCTGGTGTTCGCCGCCTACCTTCACGCTCGCATCACCAAGGGCTGGCAAGGGCGCAAGCCGGCAATTTTAGCCGCCACCGGCTTTGCCGTCGTCTGGATTTGCTATCTCGGCGTCAATCTTTTAGGCAAGGGTTTGCACTCTTACGGCTGGTTTTTCTAAAACCTTCCGTCTATTTATCCACCCATCAATTCAACGTCTCACTCACCTGCGGGCACGGCACTGTCTGGGAGTGCATCTCAGTTTTGCGCTTGGCACAAAACCCCACACCCCCTACTCCGAAGCCCCCCAAGAAGGCGAAAGGCGGAAAAATCAAGAATTATTCCGCCAGAATCCTTCCCTGGGAGGGAGTTAGCGGGGCAAAGGAACCCCTGAAGGGGTCAGGGGCTGGGGTTCTTTCAATCCCCTTCCCGGGATTCAGCTAAAGGAAATATCCCCTGCAGCCTCAGGAATTGATTATAGCAGTTACGCTCACAGAAACCGGGGGCAAATACCGGGGGCATGTACGGCTAAGGGCTGAAACTATGAGTTTTCCCAGCAATATAAACCTGGCTTATCAACCCCTGCGTAACTATACAATTACTTTATAACCAGTCTCTAAATGCAGGCGTCAGACATTAGTATGAACAGTGGATTTGAGGCGGTGGTTTGCGTTGAGGCTGTTTTGTATGTAAAAGAGTCGTGCGGAGCGCGTTTTAATTTATGAACCTCTGTTAAAATCGCTTAATTTCTGCTAAAACTTCAGGGGCGATTATGGCGGATATTTACAGTCAACAATGGCAATAATAATCGGCGCAAACCAAGAAAAGATGGCTGTCTGAGGGCGTGAGATGCGAACTCCTAAAGCCTGGTTGCCGGTGGGAAACAGGCAAAGTGCGTAAAGCTCGATCGTTGGGCATTGGGCGCAAGGGCAATTGGGCATTGGTTTATCAGAGTCCTTTGTTGTGTGGGGCGGGTTTATATGTTTTCAAATCCCGATCGGGTAAAAAGAATTCCGAAGCGCAAATGCTTCGCCCCTACAGAAACCGCCCCTACTCGCAGTACGGCACCCTACCTCCTGGATATAATAATTATGGATTCTAATTCAAAATTTCAAATTGAACATTCAACATTTAAAACTCCTTGGACGCCTCTCCACGCCCGAGTGCACCGCACCCTGGGGCACCGGCACCTGCTGCCGCGAAACAGTCGCATACTGGTTGCAGTATCCGGCGGGCAAGATTCTGTTTGCTTGGCCAAATTGCTGCTGGACTTGCAGCGGAAGTGGGGGTGGCAATTAGCAATCGCTCACTGCGATCACCGCTGGCGTGCCGACTCGCAGGCAAATGCGGATTATGTGGAACAGCTGGCTAGAAACTGGAATCTCCCGTTTCACCAGCTTGTCGCTGAGGAAGTTCCTGAAAGTGAGGCGGCGGCGCGTCAGTGGCGCTATCACGTTTTGTCCGCAATTGCCGACAAAAACGAATACCCGCAGATTGTCACCGGCCACACGGCGAGCGATCGTGCTGAAACTCTACTGTACAATCTGATTCGGGGTGCCGGTGCTGACGGGCTGCAAGCGCTGACCTGGAAGCGCCCTTTAGATGCTAATATCTGGCTGGTGCGCCCTCTTCTGGAAGTCACCCGCGCCCAAACCGGCCAGTTTTGTCAAGACTTGGGGCTGGAAATTTGGGAAGATTCTACTAATTCTGACTTGCACTACGCCCGCAACCGCATCCGCAAGGAATTGCTGCCCTACTTGCAAACCCACTTCAACTCCTCTGTTGAGGGGCATCTCGCTCAGACTGCTGAACTGCTGCGTGCTGATGTAGAATATCTTGAAGAAGTTGCCGGTCAGCTGCTCGCGCAGGCTTTAGCACAAAATGCTGAATTTGTCAATAGGGAAGCGGGAAAAATTTCAGTAAACCGGCTCGTCTTGCGGAATGCGCCGCTGGCGATTCAGCGCCGCGCTATGCGCCAGCTGCTGCTGCGAGTTTTGCCCTGTGCGCCGAGTTTCGAGGATGTGGAAAAGCTGACTGCTTTGATTGCTGCGCCCAACCGTTCGAGAACCGATCCGTTTCCGGGAGGGGCGCTGGCAGAAGTTGCCGGTGAGTGGATAGTGCTGGCAGGATTTTAGCAGCGCGGTACTGGGCATTGGGCATTGGGTATTGGGCATTGGGGCAGTGGGCGATGGGGCATTGGGTTGGCGGCTGTTCGCCCTTGCTGGCATCGCCCCCTCCCCATGCAATTATATTTTAAAATAGAATTGCACTCGTTGAGGCTAGCTCCCGAATAGCTCACAGATTCTGTTGATATAAAATCTAACTATGTCTGAGGAAAAACCTACTTCACAGGTAAGACTGACGCTAGAACCTGGCACCTTTTGGGCCAAAGTAAAAGATAGCACAGAACACGCACTCCGGTGCGGTGCGCTGCAGCCAATAGCGACTGAGTGCGAGTTCGCAGAGGAAAACGGCATTCGCTTCTTGGTTAGGGTGGCATCCAACCTCGCCCGCAAAGAATCCGCACTGAAAGAACAAGATAAAAAAAAGGCTGATTCGGGGAAGGTATTTAACCCGTTTCTCCCTTATGATGAGGATTTGTTCGTTGCGGATATTTCCGATACGCACCTGTGTCTGCTGAACAAGTTTAATGCGGTAGATTATCACTTGCTAATTGTCACGCGGGAGTTTGAGGAGCAGGAAAGTTTGCTGACGCGGCAAGATTTTGAGGCGCTGCTGGCAGTTATGGCAGAATTTGATGGGCTGGCGTTTTATAATTGTGGGAGGGTTGCCGGTGCGATTCAGCGACACAAGCATTTTCAATTGGTTCCTCTGCCACTAACACCTTCTGGGTATAAAATTCCGATTGAACCGGCACTGGAAGCGGCTTGCTTT
>CAZJNL010000209.1:0-7629 GCA_964546515.1 uncultured Oscillatoria sp. | reverse complement strand
AGCGAAGTGATTCGACTCAATCCCAGCGACGCCACCGCCTACGAAAACCGCTGCGTGGCTCAACTGAATCTCAAGCTGCTGGAAAAGGCTCTCTCCGATTGCACTGAGGCGATTGACCTCGCCGCCAACCCCACAGCCTACAAGAACCGCTGCTCAGTCCACTTTCAGCTGGGAGCTTCTCGGCGAGCGATTGAAGACTGCACTCAGGGGATTCAACTCAATCCCAACGATGCCGGTGCCTACAGCAACCGGGCGCTCGCTCGCTCTGCAGTGGGAGAGCAGAACTTGGCAATTGAGGATTTCACCAAAGCTCTGCAGCTCAATCCCAGCGATACCGGCACTCTGCCAGTCACCAGCGATCCTGCCGGTGCCGGTGCCTACTTAAATCGCTGTATCGCCCAAGTGAATCTCTCCAATTTCCCAGCCGCTTTATCCGATTGCACCCAAGCTCTGCAGCTCAATCCCAATTTAGCCTTAGCTCACTCTAACCGCTGTATTGCCCAGCGAAATCTCGCCCAGCATCAAAAAGCTATTGTTGACTGCACCCGCGCTCTTGAATTGAATGCCAGCGATGCCGGTGCTTACAGCAACCGGGGTTTGGCTAGCTACGCACTCGGCGATAAAGCAGGGGCGCTCGAAGATTTCACCCAGGCGATTCGCCTTGGCGGCGATGCCGGTGCCTACAGCTACCGGGGAAATGCTAACTATGACTTGGGAGATTACAAACAAGCCCTTGCCGATTACACCCAGGCGATTCAGTTGCAGCCCGACTCCGAAAAAGCTTACTACGGTCGCGGCAGATCCCGCCTCCAGTTGGGTGACAAACCGGGAGCCATTCAGGACTTTCAAAAATCCTCCCAACTCTGTCTTGACAAAGGGCTTACCGCATGCTATAATGCTTCCCAAAATCAGCTCAAAATCCTTCAGCATTAGCTGAATTAAACGGGAAAAATTTAAAATTATTTCAGCTCCAATTTTTAACTTTTAATTCCTTGATACTACCGTCTAGTCAGTCTCCTCATCTTCGCACACAAAACCCAGTCCCAAATGTTTCAGCAAGCCCCTCAGGTTATTGTTAGCCGTGGTATAGTTGGGGTTGATTTCTAGGGCGCGGTAAAAGGCAGCCATAGCTTCTGGATATCTTCCCAGCTGTATGAGCGCAAAGCCCAGGTTATTCCAAGCTTTAGCGGAATTGGGATCGATAGCCAGGGCGCGTTCGTAGGCGGTGAGGGCTTTTTCGTAATTCCCCAACTTGCGAAGTGCGAAGCCCAGGTTATTCCAAGCTTTAGCGTACTTGGGATTGATGGCCAAGGCCCGGCTGTAGGAAGCAATCGCCTCTTCGTGCTTTCCCAGCTGCATCAGGGCAAAACCTCGGTTGTTCCAGGTTTTAGCGTGCTGGGGATTGCTGTCCAAGGAACGGTCATAGACAGCCAGCGCTGTTTCGTAAGTTTTCTGGTACTCTAGTGCAGTGTCGTTCATAGCTCTTTCCCAACTTTAGAGGTACTCGTACCCCTATCAAAGCACAGGCATCAGTTCCCCTGCCACCGCATTGTTACGGTATTTCAACTGTCCTAACTGCCAAAAAACTCCCGATCGCCTCGCAAGCGAGCGATGCTGTTGGGAACCAACGCCTGCGCCAGGATTTACGCAGCAGAATAGGAGAGCGGCTTTTCTCTCCACTCCCCCCTCGCCCTCTCGCTCTCATTCCACCGTTAAAATACCTAAGCCCCGTGCCAGTGTCTTGCCATACCTCCCACAGTTGCTTTTCCAAGCACCCGCCAGAGCATCCTCCCAGTGAGTCTACCGGCATTGATATCCGCCCCGCCGCAGGGAACCGGCTCAGCTAGAACGCTTCAGATAGGGTTTGAGCAGATCGATAAGCTGGCGAGTCCGCTGGCGCACCCCTCTGTCGTTAAGGTGATATATGGTATCGTAGAACATGGATTTATCGTACATAAAATCCAGGGGATGGCCGATTACCGGCACCTGCATCTGCCGGTAAAAATCCTGATATTTTTGGAAAGCTTCCTGATATTTATCTTGTTTGTATGCCTCATAAAATATTGTGTTTGGCCAGCTCGCTAAAAGTCGGACTTTGTTTTTCTGGCACCACTTCACAAAATCCCTGACAGCTTTTACCCCCACAGTTTCGCCGGGAAAGAAAATTTCCATTGGCTGCCATTTTTCAATTGGCAGGCGCTGCTCTTTTGTCAGCGACGCTTCCTTGTTGTTGGTGGAATCCCCGTTAGCGTTGACGTATTTTTCTTGATAACTAATTGAGTAATTCGCCTGCTTGATTCTGGAGTACAGACCCATAATTAAACGGGGAAACGAGAGGAATGCAAACATCTGAGGGTGAGTGAGTACATATTGCGGATCGTGGGCAAACACGTAATCAACTAACCCCTCTTCCGGTATATAATCGTTCAGGTACAGTTCGTACTCCAGGGGCATCAGAACCGTATCCCCTGGATTGATGGATAAACGAGCGCGGCGCAGGATGTATTCCACACCCAATCCAGCATTGGGTTTGGCCGCGTTGAGACAGGGGACTTTCGTTTCTTCTTGCAGCTGCTGGCAGCTTATACCGAAATGCGCATTTGAGCCAGAGACTATCACGAGTTTGGGCTCTTTAACTGAGCTGGCAAATGTCGAGTGGATTTTGTCCACTTGATAAATATAATGGCTGGTCTGAGTGGGAGCCCCCAGCTGAAAGGCTGCTATTAAGACAAACACAACCCAGCCCAGCACAAAGCCATACAGGATGCCTTGCAGGTAATTGACGAGCTTCATTGGAGTTTTAGAAGTTAAAGTACAAAAATTCAGTGGGTTTGGCAGTCACAGATATCTTGGCAATCAGAAAAACCACCACCCCGATCAGGATGGCGAAAGGCATTGTGGGCTGCCACTGGAAGCGAGCAGGCAGCGAGTTTGACTCCTCCGGTTCAGTCTCAGGACGGTAATAGTAGGCTGGCTCGTGCTGTCCCATCCACTCTTGGGTGTTTGGGGCAAACCAAGCAATCGGAAGTGCCAGCAACAGCCAAAAGAGTGCGTCACCTATCCCGAAGCTCGCAAAAGGTACAAATCCATTAAATTGAATCCCCCATTCCTTCAGAAATGCGAATTTGTCTGCGAATAATTTTGGCAGTGAAAAGCCGTTCATACCCGCCATTCCCTGCAGCATCACGAAAGCTTGATGCGAATTTTCAGCCCGAAAGAAAACCCAGGTCAACAGCACGAACAGGAAGGTAACAGTCCGCCCCAGCCAGCGCCCGTAAGCCGTGCTTTGCTGTAAGTTGTGACCCAGCGCCTTTCGGAATAATTGCCACTGCCGGTGAATTGCTAAGCCAAGTCCGTGCAGCCCCCCCCAAATGACAAAAGTCCAGCCGGCACCGTGCCACAGCCCGCCCAGCAGCATGGTAATCATCAGATTCAGGTAGCGTCTGGGCTCTCCTTTGCGGTTGCCCCCTAGAGGAATGTAAAGGTAATCTCGCAGGAACCGCGAAAGCGTCATGTGCCAGCGCCGCCAGAAGTCACTAATGTTGACAGCTTTATAGGGGGAGTTAAAGTTGAGGGGCAACTTGATGCCGAACATCCGAGCCCCGCCAATCGCCATGTCCGAGTAGCCAGAAAAATCGAAGTAAAGCTGCAATGTGTAAGCCAAAATTCCAATCCACGCCTCTATAAATGTCACAGGCGCAACGTTCGCCGCCTCAAAAACTGGCGTGCCATAGACAGCCACACTGTCGGCTATAAACGTTTTCTTGAACAGCCCCACGATAAAGATTGTCAGCCCCACCATAAATTGGGCTTCGCTAAACTTAAAGATTGACGGTTTATCAAACTGGGGCAGCACCTCTTTGTGGTGGACAATCGGGCCAGCTATCAGTTGCGGAAAGAAGCTGACAAACAGGGCGTATTTTAGGAAATTGTGATTTTCGATTTCCCTGTTGTAAGTGTCTACTAGATAGGCGATGTTCTGGAATGTAAAGAAGGAAATTCCCAGCGGCAGTACAATCTTTTCCAGATGGAATTCCGTGCCGGCAAGGGCGTTGATGTTGTCTGCAAAAAAGTTGGCGTACTTGAAGTAGCCCAGCAGCGCCAGGTTTCCGCCCAGCCCCAATACTAGCAGCCATTTCCCACTGATGGCCAGTCTTTGGGGTGGGGATCTCAGGAGAAGTCCCATTCCGTAGTTGAAACCCTTCGAGAACAGCAGCAGTCCGATGTAGGCAGGATTCCAATACCCGTAATAAAACAGGGACGCAAAAACTAGCCACCCAATCGCCCCCTGATACAGATGCCGGTGCCCCAACCAGAAGAACACTGCCAGTGTGATTGGCAAAAACAGAAAGATGAACTCAAAGGAGCTAAACAGCATGGTTGGTAACTCTCATTTTGTGGCCGCTTGGTGTAAGTGGATAGCGGCTCTGAGCCATTAGACAACAAAAATTTGGCAGGTTGGTGAAACCAGGTACAACCGCTGTCCTCCGCAGCGATAGCGTTGGGAATCTCTTGATTCTTTTCCCCCACCGTTGGCACCGACATTTTGTTCTCGTCGCTACATTCTGGAGTTGGCTTTAGCTGGCACAAGTTTTAATGGCCTGCCTGTATCCGCTTTAACAAATCGTAAAATGGCTGCCAATTATCCTCAACCGCAATTGGCTCCCAAACCGCCTCAATCTCCGGTCTGACTAACACCGTTATCGGATTGTGCCGGCGCAACCGGCGAGCCATTTCCTCCATCTCACCTGTTGACAAACCCTGCAAAATGTGGTAATATAAAAGCCGCCAAGGTTCCCACAGTTCTGCCGGCTCAGCCGCACTAAAGATGAGACTGGCATCATCCCGCCAAGCGGGGGAAAACTGTTTCCTCAGCTCAGCAAAAAAATCCCCATACCCCACCTGGGAGTCTTTCAGCAGTTGCAGCGTCAGTCTCAGCAAATCCGACCCCAGTTCCGCCGGCAGCTCGGCAAAGCCCAGCCGGTTGAGCATCAGCTGCCGGTAAGTCGCCTCACAGTGCTCGTCAAACTTCCCCAGCGCCGCCTCCATATCAGCTGGGTCAATCGCCGCCGAGAGCGGGCCCTGCAGCATCTCCAAATTCAACCGGCAAATCCCCGGCTGATTGCCGTAACTGTAGCGCCCGTAATAGTCAAAATAGGCGGCTGCAAACGTCGGGCTGTAAGTCGGGATAAACGCATAGGGGCCATAGTCGAAACTCTCGCCCGTAATCGACATGTTATCTGTATTGAGCACCCCGTGACAGAAACCGGCAGCCATCCACTGCGCCGCCAGTTCAGCCACCCGCCGCACCAACTCAGCATAAAACAGCGCGTACCGGTCTTGTGGGGCAACAGACTTGTCCGCCACAGCTGGGTAATACTGCTCAATTACATGGTCGAGCAGCTTCTCGATTAAATCCTTGCGGCGGAAAAAGTGCAATCGATCAAACGTGCCAAAGCGGATGTGTGAGCTGCTGAAACGCACCATCACCGACGATCGCGTGGGGGACGGCTCATCACCCCGCCACAGCGGCTCGCCGGTTTCAATTAAGCTAAGACAGCGGGAAGTGCGCACACCCAGCCGGTGCAGCGCTTCCGCCGCCAGCACTTCCCGGACGCCCCCTTTGAGAGTCAGCCGGCCATCAGCACTTCTGGAGTAAGGGGTTCTGCCGCTGCCCTTAGTGCCGAAATCGTACAGCTCGCCATCGGTGCCGCGCACCTG
The DNA here is from genome assembly GCA_964546515.1 of uncultured Oscillatoria sp. Lineage (GTDB taxonomy): Bacteria > Cyanobacteriota > Cyanobacteriia > Cyanobacteriales > Oscillatoriaceae > Oscillatoria. Next base: position 1,908 of record CAZJNL010000209.1, on the reverse strand, counting down.
ACCGTAGAGAAAGCCGCGCCCGTCTCCTAAATAGGGGTTATATTCGCCGAACTGATAGCCGTGGTAGCGCAGCGCCAAAAAAGGCCGCACCCCCTGAAACTTGCCAAAGGCTTCGATGAAATCGGCATCTGTAACGGTTTTGGGGTCTAGCCCCACTTGGGGCAGCAGGGCGTCGTTGCGCCAGCGCAGAATGTGCTGGGGGAATTCAGCAGCAGCGACTTCATCGAAATAATCGTCCCCCAAAGATTCTAGCGCCGGTTCGTAATCTAGCGCCTGGAAGGGATTGGGAGAATTTGGGTGGCTGGGGTTGACAGGCATTGGTCATTGAGGGCAAAGCTTGACTCGTCTTTATCCATCTTGCCAGTTCTTGTCCGCCCTTATATGGGATTGGGGGGTAGGGGGTAGGGGTCAGGGGTTGGGGGTTAGGTGTGCTTCGGGGAGATTTGGCCTCTAATTTGGGCCAGACAGCGGCGGCAAACCCTGTCTAGTCTTAGAATCGGAGAAGAAGGACGCCGCGTCCCGCAACGCTTACGTCCCCCTTGCCTGCGCCCGGATTGCCGCTTCCCGCAGGGTGAGCATTAAGACATTCCAAGGGCTGAGGCTGTTGTGCCGCTCGCAGGGGTATGATATGGCAGCTATCATAATCGGGGGTGTTACCCGCTATCAATATGAATCCAGAACTCAAACAAGCTGAAACCGAAAAGACCTTAGTGCAAGTGAATGTCGAGCAAGCAGGTGCCATAACCAAAGTCAGTGCTACCGAGGAACCTGCTTCCCAGTGGCAGCGAATCAGAGAGCAAGTTCTCCAAATTCTCTCTGAGCTGCCAGAGTATGTGGGCGGATTTTTTTCAGACTACCAAAAGCCCATTATCACTCTCGTCTTGCTTCTGTCGGGTGTGGTTTCCGTCAAGGTGTTCCTGGCTGTGCTGGATGCGATTAACGACGTTCCGCTGCTAGCGCCCACCTTTGAGTTAATTGGTCTGGGCTACACGGTGTGGTTCGTCTACCGCTATTTGCTCCGCGCCAACACTCGCAAAGAGCTGTCTCAGGAGTTGCAAGCCTTCAAAGAACAAGTCGTCGGTCAAAACTCCCCGAAAGCTTAACAAAAAGTAACAGTAGGGTGCGTGCTGCGCACCCCACCCTCGTGCGCCGGTCGCCAGAAAAGGAAAATCGCCCTTTTGCCAGAAACCCGGTTTCTTAAAGAAACCGGGTTTCTTAATTGCGCCCCTTGACATTTGGGGTTTTTTGTTCGAGCCTATTTACGTCTAATATCACCTCCGCTAGCGACGGTATTGTAGAGACGCGATAAATCGCGTCTCTACAAGAGTTTGGCAATAACCAGGCCGCGAGGCCCAGTGCCCTGACTGAGAGAGATTATGGAGATTTAACCGAACTTGATAGAATGCAATTAAGTCGGGGTAATGGCCAGAATTTGGTGATTCAGAAACCTGACAAATTCTTCCACCGTAGAAAGGGCAGACAGGTCAACCCGCTCGCTGATATCCACCCCAAAACAGCCCAGAAAATCTTCACACAAACTCATCTGCCAGTCGAACCAGCACACAAGTGTTAACTGTAAGTCTTGCTCGAGCCGGTCGCAGGGTCGCACCCGCCCAATCTGCAAGCCGGAATATTTTTCCAGGTAGGTGTAAACAAAGGCGACCACCGGCCTGGTCATGCCACGAGGTCGCCAAAAAAACTCAAACCACTGCTCCAGGTTTAGGGCAAGGCGATCGCGCAATGCCTGATTCACCTGCCGCCTAGCCTCAACATCCGGACTGAGGTCTGTGTAGGTGCTGAAATTGAGAACGATTTCTTTGAACTTGCGCCACATTTGCCGGTAAAACCAACCGCATCGATCTGATGGTTTTCTCTAGTGTTCCCAACTCAGCTTTGTGCTATCGGGGC
>CAZJNL010000208.1:0-7631 GCA_964546515.1 uncultured Oscillatoria sp. | reverse complement strand
CTCCGAACTCGGACGATGCAAAGTGAGCCAGCAGGCGGGGAATCCGGTGGTGGTGGCCCAGCCGGTATAAGGTTTCTGCCTCGCGGTCAAATAAGCGTTTGGCCACCTGTAGCGTTGCCTGATCGCTGGCTTTTGGCTTGAGTTGCTTGACGACACACAGGGGGTTTCCGGGTAAGTGAGTGTCTTGAGCCAGAAAAGTCTGGCCAAATCCGCCGCCGCCCAGGTGTCTGACCACCTGATAGCGACCGGCTAGTGTGGTTTCCGTCACAGGAGCCAGCATTTATTTTGCAGTGGAGTTCGCACCCTCTATCTATACTAATTCACTGCGCTCTATTTGCTGGGCGGCAGCGGCGGAAGGCGATTGCCGGCGGGAGTCTTTGGGAGCAACTGGGGTGCGTGCCCAAAAAAATTATGAGCTTTAGAAGTAGAGGTGCGTTCCCGGCAGGGAACGCACCTCTTGTAGCCTTATTTACAAAAGTGGGACGCTCCCCGACAGTCAGCGCTTGCCGGTTGAGCCGGCTGGGGTGCATATCTGGGACGGGAGCATCCCGATTCCCGTAAATATACTGAATGGCAAAGGCGACCGATGCGGGTTTTTTCTCTCCCCGCTCTCCCCCTCTCCCCTCAACCCTGAGTTGCGCAATATTTTTGCGTGCGTTGGGATGTCCCCTTGTGGGACTGGCGGCGGAAGTTCTATAATTTAAGTAATTTTTCTGCTGTCTTGTTAACTGCATCCTTGTTGAAAAGCCGGCGCTGTCCTTGTTTCCCGCAAGTAGAGCAATTCCTCACCCCGCAAGTAAGGCCGAGCTTGTCACCCCGCCCGGTTCTCGCGCCAGTCGCCTCAGTAAAAACTTGGGATTCCGGCGATTTCAATAGGAAATTATCTGCGATAATACTGAGATTTATATCGCATCTAACTGTGACGATAATCACCGGCAGATGTGACTAAAAACACAGAAAGTTTCGAGAACTTATAGCAGAATAAAGACAGTTCGGCAAATCCCTTCATCAGAAGAGGTGTTTGCGGAGGCTTTTATAAATTTAAATTCCAGCCCAGAACCGGATAGGGAAATAGATACCTCTAAGTCCTGTCTGAAGTCAGAGAGTGAAACCTAGCGAGATCGAGAAACCTGTAGGCTACCGATTTAAGAGAAAGTGACACCCACCCATACTACTAAGGAGAATTATTATGTTCCGCCATACTTCCCTAGCGTTCGCGATTACTTTAGCACTGGCAGCTGCCGGCTGTACATCTTCTGTTTCGACTAGAACAATCTCAGAAAAAACCCTCTATCAAGAACAGCAACTTCCCCTTAAGGCTGCCTCACAAAATGCAGATGAGCAGGACTGGCTGCAGCAATTCTGTATTCCTATTCCGTGGTGGCCTTGGTGTGGGTAAATCAGGACAATCCTGTAAGTAACAAGTAAGGCTTGCATTCCTGAGAGCGAGAGGCTTTGAAGTCTTCTCGCTCTGTTCCCGTTCAAGTCTGAGGAAATTACTGATAGACAGAGAGAGCGCCCCCGATGTAGCATAGGGGTGCGTCAACCCACCCCTAATGGTATGAAGCCCCCTGTTTACCGACTCCTGTGGCTAGCTGGGAATTGGGCTCTGTGCTGTCTCATTTCTGTCAACTCGGCGCGAGCGCAAATAGCAGCGGATGGCACCTTGCCCACCAGCGTCACCTCCTCGGATAGCGCTAACTTTACTGTCGGGGCAGGCAGTCGCGTGGGAAATAACCTGTTCCACAGCTTTCGGGAATTTTCCGTGCCGGCAGGGGGCTCGGCTTTTTTCAATAACGCCCCAGAGGTGCAGAATATCATCAGCCGCATCACGGGAGGAAACATCTCCAAGATTGATGGCACCCTGAGAGCCAACGGCACAGCTAACCTGTTTCTGCTCAATCCCAGTGGGGTGATATTTGGTCACAATGCCAGCCTGGATATTGGCGGCTCCTTTGTTGTTTCTAGTGCGAACAGCCTTAAGTTTGCCGATGGCACCTCCTTTAGCGCCACAAACTCCTCCTCGGCTCCGCCCCTGCTGACGGTTAGCGTTCCCACCGGCCTGCAATTCGGCTCCAATCCCGGGCCCGTCGTCAATCGCTCCCAGGCCAATCCAATCAATTCAGGTACAGGGCAACCCGTCGGGCTCCAGGTGCCCTCTGGTCGAACCTTGGCTCTCGCAGGGGGTGAAGTGCGTTTAGAGAGTGGCAATCTCACCGCTCCCGGAGGACGGATTGAGTTGGGGAGTGTGGAGGGCAACAGTTCAGTCAACCTGAACCCGACGAGCGATAGAGGTTTTGCTCTGGGCTATCAGGGGGTGCAAAATTTCCGAGACATTTACCTGTCTGGGGGGTCTGCGATTGATGTGACCAATTTCAGCCCTGTGGGAGGCAGTGGAGATGTCCGAGTCCAAGGCAGGCGCGTCACACTCACCGGCGGCTCGCAAATCGCCTCTTTCACAACAGGAGCGGTATCATCTGGCTCTATAGCAATAACCGCCTCAGAGTCAGTAGAACTGATTGGTACTGGTATTAGAAGAGATCCAAGAGGAGATGTTCAGGTTCGCACCAACTTGACCACCACCACAGTCGGTGATGGCAATGCCGGAGACTTGACGATCAGCACCAGACGACTGATTGTCCGAGATGGTGCCGGAATATTCACAAGCTCTTTTGCACCCCCGATGCAGACTCCTCAAGGTCGGGCTGGGAACTTGAGAATTATGGCCTCGGAGTCGGTAGAAATCAGCGGTAGCTTGCCCATCTTGGGAGCGAGTGCATTAAACGTCGAAACTAGAACGAATGGAGATGCCGGAACTTTGGAGATTGCCACCGGCAGGCTGATTCTCCGAGATGGAGCAGAGGTATCAGCAGCAACCTCCGGTGCCGGTCGGGGAGGAACTTTAACGGTAGTAGCTTCCGAGTCTGTGGAGGTCAGTGGCACCAGCACTGGCAGTCAGGGTCAAGTGCTTCCCAGCCGGCTGAAAGCGACCAGTGCCAGCGCGGGCGATGCCGGCAACTTGACCGTCACCACCGGCACCCTCACCGTCCGCAATGGCGCTGAAATCACCGTCAGCGGGACGGGAACGGGAGGAGCGGGCAACTTAAACATCCAAGCGAGCCAGCTTCAACTCGACAGCGCCGGTCGCCTGAGAGCCGAAACCGCAGCGGGGAACAGGGGCAGCATTCGGCTTGACACCGGCAACACACTCCTGCGCCACAACAGTTCCATCACCACAGAAGCCACCGGCACTGCCTCCGGCGGCAACATCACCATCAGCACCGGCACCATAACCGCCCTGGAAAATAGCAAAATCATCGCCAGTGCCATCCAGGGTGCTGGAGGGAACATCCAGATCGACACCCGAGGCATCTTCCGAGCGCCCAGCAGTGAAATAACGGCCAGTTCCCAGTTTGGAGTTTCCGGCACCGTCACGATCAGCAACCCAGAAGTAGACCCCAGTGCTGGATTATTGGAATTGCCCTCTGCAGTGCAAGACCCCAGCCAGCAAGTCTTCGTGGGATGCGCCGCCGATCGGGGCAACTCACTGACTGTCACCGGACGGGGCGGCTTGCCAGAAGACCCAACGGCCACTGTCAGAGGCCAGACCGTTTGGCGAGATTTGCAAGATTTTTCCCAACTGGCAGAAGGCAATAAAAACTTCTCACAGCCCAATCCCCAGTCTGTGGTGCCGAAACCCCAACCCCAACTCGTGGAAGCCACCGGCTGGACGCTCGACGCCCGAGGGAATGTGGTGTTGGTCGCTTCTGTGCCGGATGGGACTGCCGGCAGCGACTGGCACCGGCCACCAGACTGCCACACAGCCGATCGACAGGGCACCGCTCGCGATCGGGAGGCGGTGTTAAAAATTCCTTAAAAATTTAAGCAAAAACCCCAGTTCCAGACGCGCCCAGTATTGGAGTATAATTGGAAATTATACCCAACGCTTACCAGCTGGGAGCGAAGCCGGCTCTATGGTAAAATCCGATCTTAAAATCCACCTACCGACGAGCGAGGAACTGCCTTGCTCGGATGACACTCCTGTGGACAACGAAGACCAAAATTGGGTTCCCAATTTCTTGTTATTCCTGCTGGAATTTATTTGGGGGAATCGCCAGGACTGGTATTTCGGGGCGGATATGGCGATTTATCACACCACTGGCGTCAGTCCGCTGGTGCCGGTTGTCCCCGACGGGTTCTTAAGTTTAGGCGTTGAGCGCCGAAAAGGCGGCGGCTCGCGCAAAAGTTATGTTCTTTGGGAAGAAAATAATGTTCCTCCCATCTTTGTCGTAGAAATGGTTTCCCACACTTACGGGGGGGAATACGACACCAAAAAGGAAATTTATGCTAATTTAGGGGTGCTGTATTACCTGGTGTATAACCCGCAATATTGGCGGCGGGACAGGCAGCAACCTTTTGAACTGTACCGGCTCGTCAGTGGCAGCTATCAACTGCAAATTGGAGAGCCTTTCTGGATGCCAGAAATCGGTTTGGGGATTGGGCGAGTGCAGTTGCAGGTGGGGGGATTGGAGCGGGAAGTGCTGTGCTGGTACGACCGGCAAGGCACTCGGTATCATACGCCCTCTGAAGCCGAGCAACAAGCGCGGCGGCAACTGGAATTAGCCCAACAGCAACTGGAAAGATCCCGGCAGTTATTTGGTGAGTTACCAGAGGAATAAAAGCAATCAAAAATGGCAATTATCCGCTGGTTACTGAGAAGCATTCACTCTGGCGTCAGGTTAGGGCGTGTCAGGCTTAAAGCCGCGCTAGCGCAACCGGCCAGACTGTATTTTGTCGGGCTAGCATTGCTGGCCCTGCTTTTCGTGACAGCGGTGCTGCCGGCAATTGCCCGAGAGCCGATTTCGCCGCGAGAGGTGGCAGCCGGGACGGTGTCAGCTGCGCCGCAACTGTTGCAACAAGGAAAACAGCTCTACGAAGCGGGACGGTTTTTTGAAGCCGCCCAGCTCTGGCAACAGGCAGCCAAGGAATATGAAGCAATCGGTGAATTTCTAAACCTTGCCCAAGCCCTAAACTATCTGTCATTAGCCTATCAAAACTTGGGAGAGTGGGAGCAAGCTCGCTCGGCAATAGAGACAAGCCTGAATCTGCTGCACAGTCAGAGCGAGCTAGAGGGAAAGGGCGTGGCAATTTTGGCTCAAGCTTTGAATGCGCAGGGGAATTTGCAGCTGGCGACAGGACAAACTGAAGCGGCTTTAGAAAGTTGGAAAGCAGCCGAAGCCGCCTACGAGCGAGCGGGGAATCAAACCGGCAGACTGGGAAGCCAGATTAACCAAGCCCAAGCTCTGCAATACCTGGGGCATTACCGGCAGGCAAAAGCGCTGTTAGAGAAACTGGTAGAGCAACTGAAAACCCAACCGGACACTCTCCTGAAAGCCGACGGATTGCGGAGTTTGGGCATTGTCCTGCAATTGGTGGGAGATTTAGTGCGCTCGAAAGAAATCTTAGAGCAAAGTTGGGGGATTAGCCAGCGCCACGGCGATCGTGCGGGCACCGGTGCCACCCTGCTGGGCATCGGCAATATTGCCAAATACTTAGACAAATATGATGTGGCTCTGGCGTACTATCGAGAAGCCGCTAAGATGGCGCAAAACGCGCTCACTCGGGTGCAAGCTCAGCTCAACCAACTGAGCCTGTTGGTGGAAACCGAAAAGTGGTCTGAAGCGAGCGCCCTAGTGCCGCAAATCGAGTCGAACCTGTCTGAGCTGCCCCCCTCTCGCTCCTCTGTCTACGCCCGGGTGAATCTGGCAGAAAGCCTGATGAAAATGGGGAACTCGGTCGCTCAGTCCCATCTTGTAGAGAGGCGATTTATCGCGTCTTATGCGGGGGAACTCGGTGGCGAGGGAGACTCTCCAATTACAAATGCGCAATCCAAAATAGCCGGGCCGGCGAAAGTAGCCCAGCTGCTAGCAACAGCAGTGCAACAAGCTCGACAGCTGGGCGATCCGCTCGCCGAAGCGTCTGCCCTCAATGAACTGGGAAAGCTCTACGAACAGACCGAGCAGTGGGACGACGCCCAAAAACTGGCCGAGCTTTCGCTACAAATTGCCCAGAAGATTGAGGCGACCGATATTGTCGCTCGCGCCGCGTGGCAGTTGGGCCGCACTCTCAAACAAAAGGGGGAGATCGCCGGGGCGACTGCGGCTTATACTGAAGCCGTGAACGGGCTCGCTACCCTGCGGGGTGACTTAGTAGCCATTAATCGCGAGGTTCAGTTTAACTTCAAAGAGAGTGTGGAACCCGTTTATCGGGAACTGGTGAGCCTGCTGCTGCAACCGGGTGCAGGTCTTGCCAACCTCACGAAAGCTCGCCAGGTGATTGAAGCCCTGCAACTGGCGGAATTGGACAACTTCTTTAAAGACGCTTGCTTGGAAACTCATCCGGTGCGGGTGGAGGAGATTGACTCGCAAGCCGCCGTCATCTATCCGATTATTTTGAGCGACCGGCTAGAAGTGATTCTGTCCCTGCCTTCCTCACCCAGCCGCCACTACGCCACGCCACTCCCTGGCCCGGAAATCGAAAAAATTCTTCAAAAATTATATTCTTCTCTGTATATAGGGTATTCTAGTAGTGAGCGATTGCGGCTTTCCCAGCAAGTTTACGACTGGCTGCTCCGACCGGCTGAGGCGGAGCTAGCCAGTCACGGGATAAAAACCCTAGTATTTGTGCTAGATGGTTTTTTGCGATCTTTGCCGATGGCTGCCCTTTACGACGGAAAGCAGTATCTGGTAGAGAAATACAGCATCGCTATCAGCCCGGGGTTGCAGCTATTTCCACAGGGGCTGTCAAGAAATCAGGTCCGAGTCTTAGCGGTGGGGCTTGCAGAGGCTCGCCAAGGGTTTTCTGCTTTGCCGGGAGTGGAGGCAGAAGTCAAACAAATTGCTGTCTTAGCCAATTCTAAGGTACTGCTGAACCAGCAGTTTACCCGCGCCACTTTTAAAGACCAGATAAACGCGACACCATTTCCAGTAGTTCACCTAGCCACCCACGGTCAATTCAGTTCCAATCCTGAAGAGACGTTTTTGCTCACTTGGGATGGCCGAATCGCGGTCAAAGATTTAGACCGCTTGCTGCAAGCGAGAGGGCAAGAGAATCTTAACCCGATAGAATTACTGGTTTTAAGTGCCTGCCAAACTGCAGCCGGCGACCGGCGAGCTGCACTCGGGTTGGCGGGATTCGCACTGCGGTCAGGGGCCCGAAGTACCTTGGCAACCCTGTGGGCGGTCAGCGACAAGTCCACTGCTGACTTGATGACTGAGTTTTACCAGAAGCTAACCCAGCCAGACCTGAATATTACCAAAGCGGAAGCCCTCCGTCAAGCTCAACTGGCCCTGTTGAAAAATCCGCAGTACAGCCATCCCTATTTCTGGGCACCCTTTGTATTAGTAGGGAATTGGCTGTGAGAGCTAAATTCTTAACACTTTAACTGCGAGGTTTAATTATGGTAAAATACAGAAGCTCGGTTTCTCAAACAGTTTTTTCCGTCTCCCTAGCCGGGGCGCTTGCCATCGGCACTGGCTTGTGCGAGTCAGCACAGGCGTTCAAGCCGGTGTCAGGTGAGAGCTCGCCCAGCGGTTTCCTCACCAGCCTGCAATTCCAGCCGCCGGGAGACG
>CAZJNL010000207.1:0-7631 GCA_964546515.1 uncultured Oscillatoria sp. | reverse complement strand
CGTGGCCTTAAATTTCGGTTGGGGGTGGGACAAGATTGCCAGCTACATCGAATCTGTTTTAAGCCGGCAGAGTCACACCGCCAGAAATATTGTGCAGAGCGTGATTGCAGAAACCCACTCCCTTTACCGGGGGAAAATTGGGGATGATGCGACGTTTGTGGGCGTGTACGTCAGGCAAAGAAACCCTTTAATGATTTTCACCGGCCCCCCTCTGGACGAAAGCAAGGACATCGTGTATGTGGAAAGGCTATTAAATTTTGAGGGCCGCAAGGTGGTGTGCGGGGGCACCACCGGAAATATTGTGGCGAGCTATCTGGGGGAGACGATAGAAATGGATATCTCAACCATGCGGAAAGAACTCCCCCCCATCGGCAGATTGAGCGAAATCGATTTGGTCACAGAAGGGATTCTAACGATTTCCAAATGCCAGGAGGTGCTGCGAGCTTGTCACTTTGATATCTCCCGACTGCCGGCGGACAAGAACGGTGCGGTTTTGCTGGCGCAGGAAATCCTGCAAGCCGACTCAATCCTATTTTTGGTGGGCCAGAGCATCAACGAGTTCTATCAAAACCCCCTGCTGCCCAAAAACATCTCCATCCGGCGAAACTTAGTGGAAGATTTAGTAAACTTTTTGCGGCAAAAGCAAAAAGAAGTCACGCTAGAATATTGTTAGCACGCCAAACTGTCAAGACAATGAATTGCAACCTCACCGCCAAGCTCCAATCCCTCCGCCACTCTGTGGTTGTCATCGGCTACGGCAACGAACTGCGCAGTGATGACGCCATTGGGCCACAAGTCGCTCGCGCCGTGCAAGCTTGGGGAGTGCCTTCCGTACACTCGTTGGCTGTGCACCAGCTGACTCCGGAATTGGCAGAAACCCTCGCCGAAGCGGAAATGGCCATCTTTGTTGACGCTTGTATCACCCCTGCCGCTCCCCCACCAGCTGATGGGGGGGAAGAAGATGGCCCATCCGTGCGAGTGCTTCCCCTGGAACCTGCCGGTACAGGTGCTAGCATTGGGGGGCATGCGAGCGATCCGCGCACGCTGCTCGCCCTGGCTGGACTTCTTTACGGTCGCGCTCCGCAAGCTTGGCTGGTAACAGTACCGGGGGTTAACTTCGATTTGGGAGAGGAACTCTCGCCCGTCGCCGAAACGGGAATGGCTGACGCTCTTGAGGAGATTGATTACCTGATCAGGAAATCCCTATCCGCCACTGAGGTCGCGGCGCAATAGGTGCACAGCAAGCTTTGCCCAATGCCCAACACTCATGATTGACCATATCTCTCTCGGCGTATCCGACTTTTCCCGCAGTTTGGCATTTTACGATGCTGTGCTGGCGGAACTGGGTTTCCGGCGATGCTTCAAATATGAAAGCCAGCAAGGTGCCAAGTTGGCCAGCTATGGCCCAGAAAACAAACCTGTATTCTGGATCTCTTCTAAAGACGAGTTTGGCAACAGTGTCGCACCGTCAGCCGGTTTCCACATTGCTTTCCAGGCTGCAAACCGGCAGGCCGTCGATGCTTTTTATGGGGCGGCGCTGCAAGCTGGCGGAACAGACAATGGAAAACCGGGCTTAAGACCCCACTATCACCCCAACTACTACGCCGCCTTCGCTCTCGATCTAGACGGCCATCACATCGAGGCGGTCTGCCACTCGCCCGTTCCAGAGCCGAACGGCCCCGAAAATCCGCTTGATTAATATTTTATTAAAAGTTAGCGGCAGATCCAGAAAAGCCCAGTATAAAGGAGATAAATCGCGTTATACTATGGTTCACCCTGCTTTTAAGTAATAATTAATTAAGCGTATTTCAGACGATCGCGGGGCATGAAATGCACGAAGTGAGCTTAATGTCAAGTACCTTAAACATGGCCTTGGAGCACGCCAGCCGGCAAGGGGCGCAAAAAATCCACCGGCTGAAGATGCGGGTGGGCGAACAGTCGGGTGTAGTTCCCGAAGCGCTGGAATTTGCCTTTGAGGTGGTGACTCAGGGGACAATTGCCGAAGGGGCTAACCTGGAAGTGGAGAAGATACCGGTAATTTGTTACTGCCGTAACTGCAAGCAGGAGTTTCAACCCGATAACCTGTTCTATGAGTGCCCGGAGTGCCAGCAACTCAGCACTGAGGTGCGCTGTGGGCGAGAGATTGAACTCACATCTTTGGAGGTTTCTTAACGATGTGTAAAGATTGCGGGTGCAGTAAGGTCGGAGAAATTGGCATCCACAGCCATGCCGGCGCTGACGAGCACGATCGCCACCACCCTCACGAACACGAGCACGCGCACGCGCACGCGCACGAACACGCGCACGAACACGAGCACGAGCACGAGCACGAGCACGAGCACGCGCACCACCCCCACCACCATCACCACAGCAATGGCAATGGGCACAAGACGGTGGAGATTGTGCAATCGATATTAGACAAAAATGACCGGCTCGCCGAGCGCAACCGGGGCTATTTCATGGCCAAGGGACTGCTGGTGCTGAACGTGCTGTCCTCCCCTGGCTCTGGGAAAACCGCCTTTTTAGAACGGACAGTCTTTGACAGCGGCAACCGCTTAAAAATAGGGGTAATTGTCGGAGACTTGGAAACCGAAAACGACGCAGTGCGCCTGCGGGGTGCCGGTGCTCAAGCCGTGCAAATCACCACCGGCACCGTCTGCCACCTGGAAGCCGAAATGGTGGCCCGGGCCGCCCAGAAGCTGGATCTGGATGCGCTGGATGTGCTAGTCATAGAAAACGTCGGCAATCTCGTCTGCCCAGCCGCCTACGATTTGGGTGAAAATTTGCGAGTGGTGCTGCTTTCCGTTACGGAAGGAGAAGACAAACCCCTGAAATATGCTACCATGTTTAAGAGCGCAGATGCGGTAATTGTCAATAAAATAGACCTGGCCGAAGTCGTGGGATTTGACCGGGAAAAAGCGCTGAGTAACATTCGGCGAGTGGCCCCACAAGCCACCATTTTTGAAGTGTCGGCGCGAAGCGGTGCCGGGATGGAAAATTGGCAGCGCTATCTGGAAGAAAAGCTTTCAGAAATCAGCCAGCAGGCGTCATTAGTTAGCCCTTAAACATGACTGCCCACTCGCTGGGTAAGCCTATTGAATGGCAAATAAAAAACCATGCAAAATATAATCGCACCGATTACCTACCCAAAACAGCAGGATATTCTGCGCTACGAACGCCAGCCCCTTGACGCATTTTTCGCACCGGCAACCGTCGCCGTGATTGGCGCGACGGAAAAAGAAGGCAGCGTCGGGCGCACCATCCTGTGGAACCTGATCAGCAGTCCCTTTGGCGGCACCGTCTTCCCTGTCAATCCGAAGCGAAACAGCATCTTGGGGATCAAAGCATATCCAAGCATCGCCCAAGTGCCCGAAAAAGTGGAGCTGGCCGTCGTTGTGACACCGGCCCCAACAGTGCCCGGTGTGATCAGCGAGTGCGTCGATGCCGGTGTGCAAGCCGCCATCATCATCTCAGCCGGCTTCAAAGAAATTGGCGCTGTCGGCATCGAATTAGAGCGGCAAATCCTCGATCGAGCGCGGCGGGGGAAAATGCGGATCATTGGCCCCAACTGCCTGGGCGTTATGAGCCCGACCACCGGACTGAACGCCACCTTCTCCAGCACGATGGCGCGTCCGGGGAATGTCGGCTTCATCTCCCAGAGTGGCGCACTGTGCACCGCCATCCTCGACTGGAGCTTCCGGGAGAATGTCGGCTTCAGCGCCTTCATGTCCATCGGCTCGATGCTGGATGTGGACTGGGGCGACCTGATATATTACCTCGGCGACGATCCGCGCACCCAGAGCATCGTCATTTACATGGAATCGATCGGCAACGCCCGTTCCTTCCTGTCCGCCGCGCGGGAAGTGGCACTGGCTAAACCGATCATTGTCATTAAAGCCGGTCGCACCGAGGCTGCAGCAAAGGCCGCCGCATCCCACACCGGCAGTCTGGCCGGCAGTGACGAAGTGCTCGAAGCCGCCTTCCGGCGCAGCGGCGTCCTGCGAGTCAAGACAATTGACGACCTGTTCAATATGGCGGAAGTGCTCGCCAAGCAGCCGCGCCCCAAAGGAAAGCGCCTGACAATTCTCACCAATGCCGGCGGGCCCGGGGTGCTGGCAACGGACGCCCTGATTTCAGAAGAGGGCAAACTGGCTGAACTGTCCCCAGAAACCATTGCCGCCCTCAACGAGTTCCTGCCGCCGCACTGGAGTCACTCCAACCCGATTGACATTCTCGGCGATGCCGATCCGGAACGATACGCCAAAGCGCTCCAGATCGCGGCCAAAGATCCCAACAGCGACGGCTTGCTGGCTATCCTGACGCCGCAATCCATGACCGACCCCACCCAAACCGCCGAGCAGCTGAAGTCAGTGGCGCACGCACTTGACGGCAAGCCGCTGCTGGCCAGCTGGATGGGCGGAGCTGACGTGGCGGCGGGTGAGGCGATCCTCAACCGCGCTGGTATCTTCACTTTCCCCTACCCCGACACAGCCGCCCACGTTTTCAACTACATGTGGCGCTACAGCTACAACCTGCGCGGTCTGTACGAAACGCCAGTGCTGCCCTTGCGGTGCGGCGAAAAAGCCTGCGATCGCCCTCTGGCGCAGATGATTATTCACACGGCACGCTCTGCCGGTCGCACGATTCTCACGGAGTTTGAATCCAAGCAACTGCTGGCGGCTTACGGCATTCCCATTGTGGAAACCCGCATCGCAACCAGTGAGGAGCTGGCGGTCAGGGATGCCGGTGAAATCGGCTATCCCGTCGTTCTCAAGCTGTTTTCCGAAACCATCACCCACAAAACCGATGTGGGCGGCGTGCGGCTGAATTTGATGGACGCCGAAGATGTTGCCGGCGCTTATCACGCTATTGAAGCTGCAGTGGCTAAGAGAGCCGGTGCGGAACACTTCCAAGGCGTCACTGTCCAGCCGATGATCAAATTCGAGGGGTACGAACTGATTATCGGCAGCAGCCTCGACCCGCAATTTGGCCCCGTGCTGCTGTTCGGCACCGGCGGACAGCTGGTGGAAGTCTTCAAAGACCGCTCTCTGGCGCTTCCGCCGCTCAACTCCACCCTGGCGCGGCGGATGATGGAGCAAACCAAAATCTACAAGGCTCTCAAAGGCGTGCGCGGGCGTGCGCCGGTGGATCTCGCCGCCCTCGAACAGCTGATGGTGCAATTCAGCCAGCTGGTTGTCGAGCAGCCCTGGATTAAGGAGATTGACATCAATCCTCTGCTGGCTTCTCCCGAACGCCTGATCGCCCTCGACGCTCGCGTGGTGCTGCACGGACCCGAAGTGACGGAAGAGCAACTGCCCAAGCTGGCGGTACGCCCCTATCCGACTCAGTACATCTCCCCGTGGGAGTTCAAAGACGGCACGCCGGTCACCATTCGCCCCATCCGTCCGGAAGATGAGCCACTCGTGGTCAAGTTCCACGAAAGCCTCAGCGACCGCAGCGTTTATTTTCGCTACTTCCAACTGCTGAAGCTGAGCCGGCGCATCTCCCACGAGCGGCTGGCTCGCATCTGCTTCATCGACTACGACCGCGAAATGGCTCTCCTCGCTGAGCACACCAACCCAGACACCGGCGAAAATGAAATTCTCGGCTTCGGTCGCTTGACTAAAGCCCACGGAAGCGACGAGGGTGAGTTCGGGCTTCTGGTTACCGATCGCTACCAGCACCGGGGTTTGGGCACTGAGTTGCTGCGCCGCATCCTGCAAGTCGGGCGCGACGAGAAACTCACCCGCATCACTGCTGATATCCTGTTTGAAAATGTGGAAATGCAGCACATCTCCCAGAAACTCGGCTTCCGTCTTCACCGCACCCCGGATGTGGTGAAAGCAGAGATTGATTTGTAGCGTGCGAACAGTCCCTCTTTCCGGGGCGGGCACGGGGACCCGCCCCTACAGGCTGCGAACTCCAGCGCTGCCGGCGGAGCAGGCAGCGCAATCGCGCCTGCTTAATGGACGTGAGAGCTTCCCACCTGCCACCCCACTCTTGCCACCTGACAAATTAATTGCCGGCAATTCACCGCACTTGCTCTAAAATGTTATAACGGTAGCAGATTTCTATTAAACAGGTTAAGCCTATGCTCGGTTGGCACCGGCCACAAAATCTACCTATTGCTTTAGCACTCGCTTTTTTGATTTCCCTGGCTTGCGGGACGCCGGTTTTATCCGCTCAGCCCCGCCTGCAGGAAGTCGGCCATGTAGCAAACATCAACCCCGATGATATCACGGAGATACGGAACAATACCGTATGCTCTTTTATTAACGCCAATCAGGTTAACATCCGCAAGGGTCCCGGCACCCAGTACGCCACTGTCACTCAACTCAACAGGGGGGATGGTGTCAGAGCTTTGCGCCGTAAGGGAAACTGGGTACAAATCGCTGCCAGGGTGTACGGTTTCGGCAACAATGAGCGCATCGTACCCTTTGAAGGATTTGAAGGATGGGTGTCCAATAAATACATCAATGGATGCTCGGAAGATCAATTTGAAAGGTGGCGTAAATAGAATCAAGAGCCTGTTGGCAAGACAGAATGCCTCGGCTCGTCTCGCTTGCCAGTTGGGAAAGGCAGCTGAAAGCAGCTTGTAGAGACAAGGAGATGTCGCGTCTAAAATTAACAATAATCAACTTCTGAAATAAGCAAATATGACTTCGGACGGTCAAGAGATTAAAAGCAACCTGCTGATGGACGAACAGCAAGAAATTAAAATTCAGAATATCTTCCTGAAGTCAGATGAAAATGGTGTGGGAGAAATTGCCAGAAGACTCTGGGATTTAAAAGATAATTTTAATCCCTGGATTTATGATGACTGCTGGGACTTCAGACTGCCCTATCGCGAAGGTGACGGCACAATAAGTGAGTGCGTCGCTCTCACGGTTTACCCAACCGCAGAAACGGATAAAAATAAAGTTATAGTTGCCCTGAATGCGGAGAATCTGAAACGGCTTTATATCAACCGCTCTCGAAAGTGTATATTAGAGTTTATAGGCCGGCTGCAATACATGCTAGAGAGGCCGAAATTAAAATTAAAAAAAGACTGGCATTACATAGAAATCTCTAATTCAAAGGAAGCTTACCTGTTTGTTAAGGAGTTTTGCTGGTTGGGGGGTTATTAAAATAACCCAAGTTGCTGCTTAAGTCGGCGGAGCCGACAAAGCGGCGTTCCCAGCCTCAGCCTGGGAACGAGGAATTTTTCGTTTCCGCACGACCTCGGGGAGAAGAGACGCGATAAATCGCGTCTCTACAAGAAAATTCTGCTTTCCGCCGGTGTCGCTTCTCCACATCCGTTTTGGGCTATCATTTTTCTCCCCATTTTTCTCCCCATCTGTACCATCACCAATTGAGAACCACTATAACATAAAACGATATGAAAGGACGCACAAAAGTGCCGGAGGGAAGCGCCAGTTCCCAATCCAATAAATCTCGCCTATCCCTGACTGTACGAGGTGCTGTTCAAGGTGTGGGTTTTCGCCCGTTTATCTACCGGCTGGCTTCAGATTTGCAGCTGGCAGGCTGGGTGAACAACTCCGCTGAGGGCGTTTTTATTGAAGTGGAAGGCACTCCGCCACAATTGCAAATTTTCCTGCACCGGCTCGAACAAGAAAAGCCCCCCCTTTCCT
>CAZJNL010000206.1:0-7714 GCA_964546515.1 uncultured Oscillatoria sp. | reverse complement strand
CAACCTGCTGGGCGAGCGTCTGGCCCGCTTGCAGGAATCGGTTGGCGGGGATACCGGAAACGTACCGCTGGCGGAAAAAGTAGCTTCCTTGCAGAGCGCTGCAGCCCAGCTGGCGGAAGTGGTGGCCCAGCTGCAACAGGAGATGGCACAGCAACCAGCGCGGGTTTCCGAGGTTATACAGCCGCAACTGCAAGAGTTTAGAATTGCCATAGCACAACTGGAGCAGGATGTCAACAATCGTGCCTCCAAGCTGGATTTCGCGTCTCTGGAGCAAGTAGTGGCACCGGTTGCCAGTGCGATTACAGATATCAGAGTTCAGCTGTACGCGGTGACTTCACAAGTCAACCAGCTTTCAGAAGAGACGGTGCAAAAAGCTCTGCAGCAGCTCGAAGAGTTGCGGGGTGCCCTCGCTGGGGTTTCCCGGCGCATCGACGAACTTCCGCCTCCCCCAGCACCGGCTGATTTGAGTTTGATAGAAGCCGAATTAGCAAGGCTTGCTTCCAACCTCACCGAGGTTCGCTCGCGGATGGAAAGCCGGATCGCCCCACTGGAAGCGCTTGACCTCCAGCAGGTACACAGAGAAATCTCCGAGCTGCAACAGCAGTATGCTGGCTTGATGGCGCTGGCGGACACTTTGTCACCGACATCGAGGGTGGATCACTTGGAAAGTGCCCTGGCTGCGGTTTCCCGGCGCATCGACTCACTCCCGACTCCCCCCGCACCGGCTGATTTGATCTCGATAGAAGCCGAATTAGTAACGCTTGCTTCCAGCCTCACCGAGGTTCGCTCGCGGATAGAAAGCCGGATCGCCCCACTGGAAGCCCTTGACCTCAAGCCGGTTCAGACAGACATCTCCGAGCTGCAACAGCAGTATGCTGCCCTGATAGCCCTGGCTTCCAATTTGCCACCGGCATCGGGTACAGAGAACTGGGAAAGTGCCCTGGCTGAGGTTTCCCGGCACGTTGACTCACTCCCAACTCCCCCAGCACCGGCTGATTTGTCCAGCGTCCAAGAAGCGCTAAATAAGATTGTCGAATCGGTTTCCGAGGCGAAAGCTGAGCTGGAAAGCCGCATCGCCCAACTGGAAGCGCTCGAGATCGGCTCTTTGCGCGAGCAGTTGAACCGGCGTTCTGAACCTTGGCAAATTGAAGAGTTGAAACAAGCCATCGACGATCTGCACCGGCGATTTAATAATTTGCCCTCCCCCCCCGAGCCGTTCGAACTCACCGACGTGGAAGAGGCGCTGGCAAAGATGATCCAATCCCTCGGCGATACCAAGCAGCAGTTGGAGAGCCGCATATCACCTATAGAAGATTTTGTCAACCCCCTGCGAGAAGAAATTTCTCAGCTGCAGGCAGCTTTGGACAGGGTAGAGAGGAGCCATGTGGGGTATTTGCAGAGTGCGGTAGCCCAGCTGCAAGCCGAGGTAGAAAACCTGGCCACCCAAACTCCGGTCGCGCCCGCTGAGGCAGAGATCCAAAATCAGGTGGAGCGAGCGGTGGAAAGCCGGCTGGGTGAGATAAACCAGCTCCTCAAAGTCATCGGCAGCTCGGATATGAAGCTGGTATTTGACCGCCCCGAGATCCGAGCCGCGCTGGAAGAAGCGCTCTCTGGCGCACAAGAGCGGCTGATTATTGTCAGTCCTTGGCTGAGCCGGTCGGGGATTGACAAGGATCTGCTAGGCATGTTGGAGGCGTTCGTGCAGCGAAAAGGCAAGATTGATATTGGCTGGGGCTATCTGGGGGATATAGATGCCGGTCAGTTCCCCCGGCGCATCAACCAGCAGTGGCTGGATGGCTCGCGAGTCGGTGGCTACGACGCGCTCAACGACTTAGAGCAGCTGAGAAGCAAATATCCGAAACAGCTGCGGTTAAAGGTGCTGGGAACTCACGAGAACTTCTTGGTGTGGGACAGCGCCGGTGCGATAGTGACCACTCACCATTTCCTGAGCGCCGGTGCCGGCTATCCCGAGCGGGAAGTGGGCATCCTCACCACAGAGCCCCGGATTATCCAGGGTTTAATTAACCGCTTCCTCGAGCCGGTTCTCAATCCCGGCACTGCAGACGCTTACCGCAAACGGGGCTTTGAGCGCTTGAGCGTCCGAGATTACCAGGGTGCGATTGAGGATTACACCCGGGCGCTGGAGCTTGACCCCAACAGTGCCATTGCCTGCAATGACCGAGGTGTTGCCTTCTTCAGTCTGGGAGCTCAGCCGGCTGCGATTGAGGACTATACCAAGGCTTTGCAGCTTGACCCCAACCAGGCGGCTTATTACTTCAACCGGGCTTTTGCTCGCTTTAACCTGAAGGACTATCGAGGAGCGATTGAGGATTACTCTCAGGTGATTCGCCTGTCGCCTGAATATACCGACGCTTACTTTCACCGGGCTGACGCTTATCGCCTTTTGGGAGAGTATCAAAGCGCTGTTGACGATTACACGCAGGTATTGCAAGTCAATTCTGAAGATCCTGTTTCCTATAACAACCGGGGTTTAGCTCGGTATGAATTAGGAAACCGGCAATTGGCGATTGAGGATTACACTCAAGCATTGCGAATCAATCCCGATGATGCTGTTGCTTATTTCAATCGGGGGGTTGTCCACTTGGCTAATAAGGAGCCTCGGACAGCGATTGAGGATTTTAACTCCGCGATTCGTTTGAATCCCGAGTATGCGGTGGCTTATCAAAACCGGGGCTTGGCCCGTTTGGAAATAGACGACCGGCACTTGGCAAACCAGGATTTGCAGAAAGCGGCTGAGCTGTTTTCTTATAAAGGCGACGCCGGGCACCGCCAAGAAGTCCTGGAGGCGCTGCAAAAGCTGCAGCAGTAAATGTCCTAGCTTGTGAGTGCGTTCCCCCTTGGGGGAACGCTACTTTTTGGGAATAATGATATCATGTCTGTAAGCGTCGTTTCATGGTGTCAGCGGGTTCATTAACAATCAAAGCTACCTGAGTGGGGGCGGTCAAACTTGGACTAGCTTTTAATTGGCCGCAGGGGAATCGAAATCGCGAATTCTGCCCCCTCTCCGGGGGCGGAAATACACTGCAATTGACCCCCGTGTTTTTCCACCACAATTTGATAGCTAATTGATAGCCCCAACCCCGTACCTTTACCAACAGGTTTGGTGGTAAAAAAGGGGTCAAATATTTTGCGGCGCACTTCTTCCGTCATGCCCGGGCCATTGTCCGCAATCAGAATCTCGATGCGGCGATCTGTGACGGCGGTGCGTATTCTAATTGCCGGTGAGGGCAAGTGACCCTTCTCCATTTCCGATTCTAAGGCATCGATGGCATTACTGAGCAGATTCATAAACACTTGGTTCAACTGCCCAGCATAGCACTCTACCACCGGCAGATTGCCATACTCTTTGATGACTTGAATTGCTGAGCGCTTTTGGGGAACCGGCATTTTGCCCGCCACCCCGACTGCCTGCAAGCGACTTTGTAAAATCAGCAGAGTGCTGTCAATTCCTTCGTGAATATCTACCCGCTTCTTGTCTGCTTCATCTAGGCGCGAGAAATTCCGCAAGGACAGGACAATCTGGCGGATGCGCTCGGTGCCGATTTTCATAGAAGCTAGAGTCTTAGGTAAATCTTCCGCCAGAAACTCAAGATCCATCTCTTCGACCGCATCTTGAATCTCTGGTGCTGGATTGGGACAGTGCTTTTGATACAGCTGCAAGAGGGCAAGTAAGTTTTGAGTGTACTTGTTAGTATAGGAGAGATTGCCGTGAATAAAATTAACTGGATTATTAATTTCATGGGCCACCCCGGCTACCAGCTGGCCGAGACTAGACATTTTTTCTGCCTGAATCATCATACTTTGAGTGCGCTGGAGCTCCTGCAAGGTATTCTCTAGCTGTAAAGCTTTTTCTCGCTCGCGAGTTTCACTCTGTTGCAATTCAGCAGTGCGCGATCGCACTCTAGTTTCTAACTGCTCAAATGAGTCTCGCAACTGTACCGCCATGCGGTGGAAAGCTACAGCCAAAATGCCGAGTTCATCTTCACGATCCAGGGGCACTTCTGAGTCAAATCGCCCATCCGCAAGGGCGGTGGCGGCATCTTTCAGTTGCAGAATGGGTTGGGTAATCCAGCGAGCGGTGAGGATACCCGCCAGAATTGCTACCGCAGCGGTTAGCAGACACAGAATAATGGTTGTGCGGGTGTTGGCATCAATCTGTTCCATGAAATCGCTTTCAGGAATCACCACCACAATCAGCCAGTCCAACCCTTTTCCATCTCGCACCGGCATGACTTGTAAAAATTGCCGCTTTCCCTCAATTTGAAATTCCAGTTGCGGCGAAGTTTGAATTTTGCTAAAATCGCCAAAGTAAGCTGACAAATATCTAGCGGTGGCTTGAGTTAAGGCGTCACTGCTCTCAGTCGCCAAGAGCCGTTCCTCTTTGCTGTTGTGGTTGCGGAATGGCTTTTCAGTCGTGGAGGTGGCGACTAACATGCCGGTGCGCTCCATAATGAAAGTCTGTCCAGTTTTACCGATTTTGAGAGCGTGCAGAAAGTTGCCAAATTCTGCTAGGCGCAGGGAGCTGACTAATACCCCTTCTAAGGTGCCATTTTTTGCCAGCACCGGCTGAACAGCGCTGAGAATTAGAGTTGGCTCTGCAATGTGCCGGTAAACTTTAGTCCAAGTGGGTTTGCCGGCGGCGACAGCCGCTTTATAAAAGTGCCGGGTGCGCGGATCGTAGTTTTTGGTGCTGTTTAGCAGTTTAAGGCGCTGGGCTTGGCTGTTGGTAGCGTAGGTATTGATATTATAGCCGGTAGATTCATCGGATGCTATAATCACCAAAGAGCTGTCACCGGGTTTTTCCACCAAGATGAATTCTTTTTGTTCATTCCCTATCCCAATGGCAGTTACGCTAGGGAATATCTGGATTTGCTGCCAAAAGTGCCGCTCCCACCCCGCCATATCTCGCACGTTCAATTGTCCGAGACTCATGGCACTCGCGTTGCTCTGATTAATCTGGTGAGGGGTGGCGAGGTAGGTGCGCAGGTTCTGCTCAATGCGAGCGGTAATTTCACTCCGCAGCTGGGTAGCAACGTCGTTTACTGATTTCTGTCCGGTGCGTAATGAGAGCCATCCCGTTATCCCTACCGCTGCGAATATTTGCACGACAAAGGGAACCACAAGGATAAGGCGGAGAGGCACTTTGCCGGAGAGTTTTGCCCCCTTTGAGGGGAAATATTGCGCTAATTTCATAAAAATTAACAGTTGATTGTGGGGTGCTGCCGGTGCCCCCGATTTGAGAGTTTAGATTGGCGAGTTGAGATTTGAGAGTTTGGGAGATCGTGAAACATGGTAAAATCCATAATATAATAGAGAGACAGGTTTTGGCAATTCCCTAAAAATTTAGGAGTGATAGCCAGATTCAAGAGAGAGCGCGTCGCTTATATGCGCGGATGTCGTTCGACACCGAAAGAAACCAGGATTTCAACAGCGTGGCGTGGATTCGCCCCGCAGGAAATGTCCTGACAGATCCCCTACCCCTATCGCTCCAT
Source organism: uncultured Oscillatoria sp. (assembly GCA_964546515.1). Lineage (GTDB taxonomy): Bacteria > Cyanobacteriota > Cyanobacteriia > Cyanobacteriales > Oscillatoriaceae > Oscillatoria. The sequence goes on along the minus strand of CAZJNL010000206.1, from coordinate 2,201 downwards.
GACTGAGCGCACCTGAATTCCTCGGGTGGCGCGGCGTGGATTGTGGTGGCTTTCCTCAGATCGCGTCCGCGCCGCCATATCGCCCAGCGGGGTGCTGGTGGGAGATGGGTGGTGTGTTTTTTGTGACGGGGGGAGCTGGTTGCCAGAACTCGCTGCCGCACTTTGACTAGAATTAAATAACTGTACAAATACAAGTTAGTAGTAAGGGCTTTAGCCCTTACCACCGACTGGCACACCCCGAATCTGCCAAGTTTCAGCATAAGGATAAAAAAAGCCGTGAATCGAGAACAGCGACGAAAAGCCGCCAAAAATAAAGAGAAAGACAGTCAAGGGATGTTCCCCACCGGCAATAAGTTGCCCCCAGATGCCCTGTCTTACGCTTTCTCACTCCACAAGGGCGGACAGTTGGCGCAAGCGCAAGCCATTTACGAACAAATCTTGAAGTCGGAACCGGCAAATCCCAAGGTATTAAATGGTCTGGGCTTGCTCAAATCGCAAATGGGCGACAGTAAAAGCGCGATTCGCCTAATTTCTTCAGCTGTTAGCGCTGAACCCAACAATGTTGGCTACCTCAATAACTTAGGCAATGTCCACCGAGCGGCCCACCGGCTAGACGAGGCGATTGACTGCTATCAAAAGGCGCTGCAAATCAATCCCGACTTTGCCGACTCTCACTTCAATCTGGGGATTGCCTTAACAGAAAATGGCCAGGTGCCAGAAGCGACCGGCGCTTTCTTCCAGGCGGTGGCGGCGAACCCGCAACACCCCCGCGCCCATTTCGCCTTGGGCGATTTGTTGCAGAAACAGGACTTGCTAGATGAGGCGATTTCATCCTATCAAAAAGGTCTGTCGGTTCAGCCCAATTTCTTTGAAGGGCTGACCTCTCTGGGAATGGCGCTCTACCGCAAAGGCGATCTCAAGGGAGCGCAGTCAGCCTACGATCGAGCGCTTTCCATCGCTCCTTACTCTACAGAAGCTCTTTCTAATATTGGGGCAGTTTTCTACGAACAGGGCAGAATGGAAATTGCTGTTGCCTGCTATCGCGAAGTCGCAAAATTAGCGCCTAAATTGCCCGACGCCCACATCAATCTCGGTTTTCTGCTCAGCCAGCAGGGCAAGGATGAGGAAGCAGCTGACTGCTACAGTCGGGCGCTCAAAGCAGATGCGAAATCTATCAAGGCAATGGCCGGTTTGGCGGAACTGCGCGGCAAACAGTCGAAGTGGCAAGAAGCGATTCAGCTTTATGAAAAGCTTCTAAAGATTGAGCCCAATTCTGCTGAAACTTGTGCTAATATAGGTGTGGGATTGCGGGAACTGGGTGATGTCAGCGGAGCGGTGGCGCAGTTCGAGAAAGCCCGCCAAATTGACCCCACACATGTTAAAGCCTGCGCCCACCTCGGTCTGGCACTCCAAGCTCAAGGAAAAGCCGAGGAAGCTCTGTCAATTTTTGATTGGGGGCTGGTGGCTAAATACCAATTTGCTGATCTGGAAGGGTGGGAAAGTCTCAGCGCTTACAATGCCGGTTTGAGGGATTATGTCTACAATCACCCCACCCTGCTGCGGAACCGGCTGGGCAAACCCATCAACAAAGGTCGCCAAACTTACGAGATATTTGCTGACAGCGCTCCCGTTATGGTAGCATTGAGCCGGCTGATCGACACCCACCTGCGCGAGTATTTGAGCTTCTGTGCGGCAAATTCCAAGAGCGCCTATTTCCAAAATCCGCCCTCAGCGTGGAAACTGAGCGGCTGGGCTGTGGTGCTTGAGCCGCAAGGCTTTCAAAACTCGCACATTCACCCGGAAAGTTTTGTGAGCGGGGTTTATTACATTCAAATTCCGCATGCGGTGCGGGAAAATCGTGCCGGTGAGGGTAATTTGAATTTTGGGAATCTGTTCCCGGCTGTTGCGGAGGAGGAAAAAATAGAAAAGTACACGGTTAAGCCAGAGGAAGGTTTGCTGGTAATTTTCCCGTCCTACTTCTGGCACTCTACCATTCCTTTTGCGGGGGGAGAAGATAGGGTTTGTATTTCGTTTAATGTGATGCCGGTGTAGCCGGTGCGTCGTTTGTATCTGTAGGGTGCGTTCCGCGTCCCTTGAGCGCTCCCTACTTGTAGGGGTTGTGCCCCAGCGGAACGCACCTATAGCAGTTCTCAAATAAGTGTGCTACAGAGGTTCTCCTCTTGTAGAGACGCGATTTATCG
>CAZJNL010000205.1:0-7732 GCA_964546515.1 uncultured Oscillatoria sp. | reverse complement strand
CCAGCAGCATGTTGACGCACATCAGGGGAATCAGCTTTTCCGGGAAATGGTACGGGCCATAATTATTGGAGCAATTGGTAATAACAGTCGGGACGCCGTAGGTGTGCCAGTAGGCGCGGGCCAAGTGGTCGCTGCCGGCTTTGGACGCCGAGTAGGGGCTGTTGGGCGCGTAGGGCGTCTTTTCCGTAAAGGCGGGGTCTTCCGGCCCCAGGCTGCCGTAAACTTCATCTGTGGAGACGTGCAGGAACACTCCTGGGGGGGAATCGGGGAGGGTTTGCCGGTGCTGCCGGTAGGCTTCCAGCAGGGTGAAAGTTCCCACCACATTAGTTTGGATAAAGGCACCCGGCCCTAAAATCGACCGGTCAACGTGGGATTCTGCCGCAAAGTGGGCAACAGTGTCGATCTCTTCTTCTCGCAGCAGGGTGTCAACCAGATTTCGGTCGCAAATATCCCCGCCGACAAACCGAAAATTCTCCCGCCCCTCCAAAGAGGCCAAAGAAAGCCGGTTGCCGGCATAGGTGAGGGCGTCCAGCACCACCACTCGGTCTGCTGGGTAGCGTTCGCACCAGTAGTGGACAAAATTCGAGCCAATAAATCCCGCACCGCCAGTCACCAGCAACCGGCGGGGATTCTGCTGTTCGCTCTCACTTGCCTTACCTGTCATAAGATATAATTGCCTCAACTTAAATACGCAAAAACGCCATGCAGCGCCTGGTGGCTGTATAAAAATACCTTGTCGGGATACAGGGGGAGATAGGGCACCGGCGGGAGGGCGGATGGCAACATTCGACCCCACCAGAAGCTTTTCCAAATCTTAGCAGGTTTCGGCACGCGCCGCCGCCGTCTCGCATTAGCTGCGAACAGCAGTCAGAGTTTCAACCTTTGTCAGAGTTATGATTAAAACATTAAAACAAATATCAGTGGTGAGAGGAAAGTATTGTGGATAAAAAAGACATGGAAGCTTTGGCCAAACAGGGCGATCCGGATGCGATTGCCTTTGCGCTCAACCTGGGGTTGCGATCCTGGGGCGTCACGGCGACAGCACTGCGCAAGGATGGCAGCTTGCACATCCTGCTAGATGCTGCTTTTGTGCCGGCTCAACAAGCTTGCGTCGATTATATTCGGGATGGGCTGCTCCACCTCGGCGTGACATCCATCCCCACAGTCAAAGTCTACGGGCGACAGACAGATCAGCCACTGCCGGCTTGGACTGAAGAGTTTGAGTTAAGGGCTGGCATTTGGGCAACATTGCGCTCCATCTGGGCGCAGCCCCAGAAAAAGCCTCTGACTGACAGCAATCAGCCCTCTCTAACTGCCAACAGCAATATCAAATGGCTTTTTCTGTGCGTGGGAACCGCCAGCTTTTTCCTCTGCACCGGCACAGTCTTTGTCAGGAGTTCTCAACAACACAGCCGTTCCGCCCCCATCACAAGCTTAACTCAGAACCTGGCCGAAAAAGCGGCTCTCTTTGAAACCCCCTTCCAGCCACCGGCACCGCCAACCCGCCCTCGCTCCGGGGAAACTCTCGGCGAAATGGTTTCAGCTCAATTAAGTCCGCCAGAATCCTTCAGCAAAAACCCAGACGGACAGGCGTCAGAACTCCCGCCAAAACAGGAGAGAGCAGCTCATCTTGCCCGCAGCTTCATGAACGCTTCAGCCGCCGTCGCCCCCTCCGCTGCCGCCACCTCCATTACCATAAAAGCCGTTGGCGACATCATCCCCGGCAGCAACTATCCTTACAGCAAACTGCCCAAAAACGAGCGGGTCCTGTTTCAGTCTGTCAAAGCCCACCTGCAAGGCGCTGATCTCCTGTTTGGGAACTTTGAAAGTACCTTGACAAATTATCCTTATTCTGCTAAAGATACTAGCACAGGCAGGTCTTTTGCGTTTCGCACGCCTCCGAGTTACGCCAAGCTGTTGAAGTCCACTGGTTTTGACGTTTTGAACGTAGCCAACAATCATTCTGGGGACTTTTTCGAGCGGGGGTTTGAAGATACTTTCAAAAACATCGAAAAAGCCGGGATGAAGGCTGTCGGCAAAAAAGGGAAAATCCTTTACATGACGGTTAAAGGCGTGCCGGTGGCTTTTATCGGGTTCAGCAACTATGACTTTCACAACTCCATCCTCGACTTGCCAGCAGCAAAAAAATTGGTGGCAGAAGCCAGAAAAAATGCTAAGATTGTCGTGATATCTGTGCATGCCGGTGCGGAGGGAACCGGCGCGATGCGGGTGCGAAATCAACAGGAAAGCTTTTATGGCGAGAACCGGGGAAACATGGTTCTCTTTTCTCGCACTATGATTGATGCTGGAGCGGATTTGATTCTGGGACATGGCCCGCACGTCCCCAGAGCGGTAGAATTGTACAAGGGAAAGCTGATCGCCTATTCCCTGGGCAATTTTTTAGGATACCGCAGCCTATCTACTGTAGCAGAACTGGGCTACTCGCTGATTTTGCAGGTTGAGCTGAATGCTGAGGGGGATTTTGTTTCTGGCAAGATTGTGCCGGTGCACCTCGACGGGGAAGGGATACCCTACATCGATCAAGATTTTCGCAGCGTGCAGCTAATTCGCAATCTGACTCAAAGTGATTTTCCTAAGACTGCGCTGAGGATTGAAAAAAATGGTAAGATAGTGAAAAAGCCTGAAGCTCGTTAATTTTGAATAGGGGATGGCACAGGCGAGACGCCTGTGCTACAAGAGGTATACAAGAGGCACAGGCGAGACGCCTGTGCTACGATAACTGGGGGGAGTAACTAATCACTAATTACTTTAAAGGATTGCGAATATAGCCTATTTTGCCATCAGTAACGACTCGCGCTAGCCCGTCGGAAAAGGCAGCAGCCCGCTCGAATTGCGGGGAGATGACAATTTTGCCGTTTTTATCGATATAGCCCCATTTAAAGCCAATCCTTATCCGCGCCAGCCCGTCGGAAAAATCAGTAGCCCGCTCAAATTGGGGCGGGATGACGAAAGTGCCGGTTTTGTCTATATAACCGTACTTGGAGCCAATCCTCACCCGCGCCAGCCCGTCGGTAAAGTTACCCGCCCCTCTAAATTGGAATGGGATAACAATTTTGCCGGTTTTGTCGATATAGGCGTCTTGGTATCCATTCCACACCTGTGCCAGCCCTTCGCTAAAATTCCCAATTCCTTTAAATGGGGGGGGAATAACCCAGTTGCCGGTTTTGTCGATCAAGCCAGTCTTGGAGCCAATACCGATCCGCGCCAGCCCGCCGGTAAAGGAATCTGCCCACTCAAATTGCGGTGGAATAACGCGGTTGCCACTTTTATCGATATAGCCCCATTTGGAGCCAATCGCTACCTGCGCCAGCCCCTCGGCAAAGTTCTCAGCTTCATCAAATTGCGGCGGGATGACAATTTTGCCACTCTTATCGATATAGCCCAATTTGTCGTCAATCCCTATCCGCGCTAGCTCGCCGGCAAAAGGCTCAGCCCAGTCAAATTGGGGCGGGATAACAATTTTGCCAGTTTTATCAATATAGCCCCATTTGGAGCCAATCTTTACACGCGCCAGCCCGTCAGCAAAGTAATAAGCGTCGTCAAATTGAGGCGGGATGGCAAGAGTGCCGGTTTTATTGATATAGCCCCACTTGGAGGCAATTTTTACCAGCGCCAGCCCTTCTGCAAAGGAACCAACTGTTTCATATTGGGGCGGGATGAGGATTTTGCCGTTTTTGCCGGTAAAGCCGTATTTGGAGCCAATCCTTATCCGCGCCAGCCCCTCGGAAAAGGAATCAGCCCCGTCAAATCGGGGCGCGATGGCGAGAGTGCCACTTGTGTTAATATAGCCGTATTTGGAGCCAACCTTTACCGCAGACAGCCCTTCTGCAAAGCCCCAAAGCTGATCAAATTGGGGCGGGATGGCGTATAGGCTGGGGATGATATCCTGTTTGGCGACAGACAGCGCCGGCAATTGCGCCCCGTAGGGTTGCCCAGCTGTCAGTTGCGGAAGCAGTACAAGCACACAGGCAACTGCAGCCAGTGCCAGTGCGAGCGCACGCTGGCGCAGTGGCGGTTGCGGAGGTGGCGCTTGTATGGGATGATCCATAATAGGTGTGTCGCAGCAAGAGTCTTAAGAGAGAGATTAGCAGATATGCAGCAACAAAGTTCACAGAATCACTGGAATCGGACAAACCTGGTCTGGATAGGGCTGGAAATTATGGCAGTGCTGGCGTTTCTCAGTCTCAGTTTCTTGTTGAAAGCCAACATTGCTGGAAATGAAGTAGACGTCCTGCCTTTAGCAAGACAGTACGCTGACCCTACTTGGATTCCGGGAGATTGGTATCTGAACCAGCCACCGGGCTACAGGGAGCTGTTCCAAATGTTGTTTGGCCGGCTGATAGGGAGTTGGGGGTTTCTCACCGGTTCTATAGCAGGGCGGCTAATCAGCTACATCTTGGTAGCTGCGGGACTGGTATTAATAGCCCGCCAGCTGGGATTGAATCTGCTATTCCTGCTGCTGGCTCTTACTCTGTTTTTTTACCCTCACTACTACCGGGGCTTTGCAGCGGGCATAGGGCTGCAGCAAGTCGGAAATATCAATTTGGTTGCCTGGCTCATACTGCTGTTGGCGATTGGGCTAATGCTGGCAGGCAAAAGGCTGGGCATAGGATTGACTTTACCTTTGCTATTGCTAGCTGTTAGCCTGTTTATCACAGCAGACAATGGAGCTTTCATGCCCCAAGGTTTTACGGCTGGCGAATGGCTGGCAGGAGGACTCGAATCTAAGGTATTTGCCTACGGGTTGGTTTTGTTGGCTATCGGGCTAATGCTGAGAGGGCGCTATCGCCTGATGGCTTTAATGCTGGGGCTAGCAACCTCATTCCATGTATTGGTAGGCGGTTACACGTTTCTGACTGTACTGGGATGGATAGTCTTGAGACGGAAAACCCGTCTGGCAAATATGCGAGAATTGGGGTTTATTTTTCCGCTCTACTTGGCGGGGAGTGCTTTTGCGATTAAGCCGGTGCTGGAGCAATTGTTCGCACCGGCACCCGCTGCTGCTTTAAAATCTTCCTATATATATGTTTTCCTGCGGTTGCCCCACCACCTGAATCCCCTATCCTGGCCTTCAAATTGGTGGGTTAATCTCATAGCGTACCTGTTGATACTTGCGAGCAGTGCGGGCGTCATTTGGCTCAACCGGCCCAAAGGGGAACACTCCGCACAGTACGCCGCTCGCACCGGACTGTTTGAGTTTACGCTCCTCAGTATGATACCCTTTATGCTAGGACTGGCAGTCGCCCCATTCGACTCTCAAGGGCGCTTCCTGCAGTATTATCCTTTCCGACTGGGAGATGTAATGCTGCCCCTCAATACCTGCCTGCTGTTTGCCTGTGCTTTGCAGGTTTCCGCCCCAGGCAAAAAAGCGCGATGGGCGCTAGCAATCAGCTGCACTCTGCTGGTTACTTGGATAGTAATACCCCAGTTCGACAGCTTCCAGAGTGATTTGCGGGAGCTAAGTCTGTTTCCCAGCGAACTGCAGGGGGTAGAACCTGAATGGAAAGATTTCTGTTCCTGGGTGCGCAGCAATACCCCGAAGGATGCCCTTCTCGTGTCCCCACCCGTGGAATTTGACAGCATCACTTGGCTGGCGGAGCGCCCAATTATTGCCAAATACAAGCTAATGGCCCAGAATAAAGAGGGGATAATCGACTGGTATGAGCGTCTGCGCAACTTGAGTGGTGACTTTAGAGGGGTCAATCACTTGAGGAGCTTTAGCAAGCAACTTTCCGATGGCTACAACCGCTTGACAACTGCTCAGGCTGCGGCAATAATGAACAAATACCAGGCTGACTATTTTGTAACTCGGACTGAACATCGGCTAGATTTGCCGGTGGCTTATCGCAATCAATCTTATGTTCTCTACAAAAAGCCTGGGTAGGCACACAAGAGGCACAGGCGAGTGACAGCTGCCCTGGCTAAATGTTTAATATAAGAAGACAAGGGTGACTATCTCGTAATCGCCATTGAACCCCGACGCTAAAGAGCCGGTCGCTTACTGCTTTCCTAACGAAGTACACGCAACCGGACATGATATGATAGGTGACTGCTGTACAGGATCTTTAATTTAGGGAATTGACTCAGGACAGAAAAATGAAAAGTAAAAGTCTCAAAATTTTTGTAATTTTCTTGCTTTTCTTTGCCGCCTTTACAAAAACAGATATAAGTGGCTGGAATATTTCTTCTAGAATGGCCACAATTCAGTCTCTGGTAGAGTATCATTCTCTGGCAATAGACCATTCTAGTTTGGCCGCCAAGACGGGCGACAAATACTTATATAACAATCAGTTTTATTCGGACAAGCCCCCAATGCTAGCTCTGTATGGGTCGATATTTTATTTTTTTCTAAACAAAGGGTTTAACTTGTCTTTGACAGCAGGCACATGTCTGGCCTATTATTTAATAACTTTACTGACCGTAGGTGTGCTGTCAGCTCTGGGACTGGTTTACTTTCATAAAATATTAGTCGAGATATTCCGGATTGATCAGGAGTGGTCTGACGTTCTTGTACTGATAGCAGGCACAGGAACTTCTTTCTTCACCTATTCAATATTATTCAACAACCATACGGTAAGCGGGGCTTTACTCATTTTAGGATTTTACCACCTGTTAAAAATCGAAGCGGGCGCAAAAAATATTGCCCTATCAGGTTTTTTCATGTCGCTTGCCGGCAGCATTGATATAACCTGCTTCCTGTTTATCCCTTTCGCTTTTATTGTTTTTTTTGGCAAATCCCTAAAGTCTCTAATCATTTTCATTTTGTCCTGCCTGCCGGCAATTCTAAGCTATTTAGCACTAAATTTGTATGTCTCTGGCAGTTTAATTCCCCCTGCCATGAATAAGGCATTGTGGGATTATCCCGGCTCCGCTTTTGTTAACGGTGAAGAGAATCTGTCCGGTCTAGTCAGTCATGAGAGCCTCTCAGACCTGCTTATATACGCATTCCATATGATTCTGGGAAATCGCGGAATCCTCTCACACACTCCCCTATTACTGTTTTCTATTTGGGGTTTAATAAAGATTTTTGCCTGCCGGAAATTTCCTTACAAAAGCGAGTATTTATACCTGAGCATTTCTTGCCTCACCTATATATTAATTTACATTTTTCGCACGGATAATTACAGCGGCAGCGCTTATGGAGTCAGGTGGTTCGCTACTCTCATGCTACTCTTATGTTTGCCCCTGGCTCATATCGGCGACTCTCTGAGAAATTCAAAACCGCTCAAATTTATATTTCTAACAATTGCCTCAGCTTCGATAACGATATCTCTTGTGGGTACATATAAACCTTTCCTCCATTTTCAGAAACCAGGCTCGCACTACACCTTCCTCGTCAGCCTCAGTCAGATAGGCAGCAAGTGTTCAATCCTAAGTAAGATCCTCTTATTTATAAGCGCATCCATCATCTTTTTTTGTTTCTATAAACTCTTCAAACAATTCCAATTAAAGCCCCCTGGTGAAGTTTAACAGGATTTAGGCAAATTCAATCGCGGGAGCGCCGGCTTTCCCTACATGTAAGGTTAATGTAACGAGTCGGTGCCACTCGCCTAGATTTGCCGGTCGCTTACCGCAATCAATCCTACGTTCTCTACAAAAAGCCTCAGTAGGGTGCGTTCCGCAAAGCGGAACGCACCCTACTAACAAACAAAAGCCGGGGGAGGGACAGGCGAGACGCCAGTGGTAAAAGAGGGACAGGCGAGACGCCTGC
>CAZJNL010000204.1:0-7734 GCA_964546515.1 uncultured Oscillatoria sp. | reverse complement strand
CCCCCGTGAACAAAAAAAATTTCCTCTGGCTCCCCCCTTTTTACGGGGGGCGGGGGGGGATCTAAAGGGGGGCGCAAGAAAATGTCCCCCCCTTTTTTAAGGGGGGGCTAGGGGGGGATCTAATACTAAGTTAGTCAACTCAGTATCAAAACTCAAATATAAACGCTATAATAGGCAAAATTATCTGCCTAAAGAAACCCGGGAACTCCTGCGGAACTGGGTTTCTCAATCCCTTAAAGAAACCCGGGAACTCCTGCGCTCACCGGGTTTCTGAATCTCCTGTTGATTTTTGGTTTATTTATGCCAGCGTTAGCACTCTATTACCCAATCACAAAATTAACCAGTTTCCCCGGCACTACAATTGCCTTCTTAATCTCTTTGCCTTCGATGAAACGCTTGGCAAGTTCGGATTCTCGGGCGTACTGCTCTAGGGCTTCTTTGCCAGCATCCGCCGGCACTTGAATCGCGCCTCTGGTTTTGCCGTTGATTTGGATTACTAGGGTGATTTCATCGACGACTAAGGCGGCTGGATCAGCAACTGGCCAAGCTTGCCGGTGGACTGAATCCTGATGGCCGGTGCCGCGCCACAATTCTTCGGCGATATGGGGCGCAAAGGGAGCCAAAAGCACCAGCAGCGTCTCAATCCCTTCTGCGTAAACCGGCGAGTCTTTGCAGCTGGCATCCGCGAGGGCGTTGCTCAGTTTCATCAATTCAGACACTGCTGTGTTGAATTGGTACTCGCCTTCTAGATCGTCTGTTACCTCTTTGATAGCGGTGTGAATCGCCCGCCGCAAGTCTTTTTCAGCTTTGCTCAAATTGGCTGCACTCTGGTGCGGTTTGGCTGATTCGGAACCGGCAATTTCCGCCACCAATCGCCAGACGCGGTTGAGGAAGCGGAATTGCCCCTCAACGTCGGCGTCATCCCACTCTAAGTCTTTTTCTGGCGGTGCTTTGAACAGGATGAACATCCGCGCTGTGTCCGCTCCGTACTTGCCCATTACGTCCAGCGGATCGACGCCGTTGTATTTGGACTTTGACATTTTTTCGTAGAAGACTTGCAGCCGTTCCCCGGTGGCTGGGTCTTTCGGGTTCGCGGGATCTTCTATTTGGGAGGACGGGATGTATTTGCCGGTGGTGGGGTTTTTGTAGGTCATGCCTTGCACCATGCCCTGGGTGAGCAGGCGCTGGAAGGGCTCGTTGAAGTTGAGCAAACCCCGGTCGCGCAACACCTTGACAAAAAAGCGCGAATAGAGTAGGTGCAAAATTGCGTGTTCAATGCCGCCGACATACTGGTCTACCGGCATCCAGTCATTGGTTTTGGCGGGGTCGAAAACCTGCCTGTCATTGTTGGCGTCGGGGTAGCGCAAGAAATACCACGAGGAATCGATAAAGGTGTCCATCGTGTCCGTTTCTCGTTTCGCCGGCTCGCCGCAGCTGGGACACGGCACGTTTATCCAGCTGTGCAGCTTGCTCAAGGGAGAGGGCCCGCGTCCAGAGAACTCGACATTTTCGGGCAAGAGCACCGGCAATTGGTCTTCTGGCACCGGCACTGTGCCGCATTTGGGACAGTGAATCACGGGTATGGGTGCGCCCCAGTAGCGCTGGCGGGAGATCAGCCAGTCTCTGAGCCGGTATTGCACTCGCGCTTTGCCAAATCCCTGTTGCTCAGCGTACTGAATAATGGCCATTTTCCCTTCTGTGGAGGGCGTGCCGTCAAATTGGCCAGAATTCACCATAATCCCTGGGTCAGTATAAGCCGCTTGTAGCACAGGCGTCTCGCCTGTGCCCATCTCTTGTAGCACAGGCGTCTCGCCTGTGCCCGGCGTCTCGCCTGTGCTGCCAGAAGGCACAATCACCACCTGAATTGGGAGATTGTTTTGCTGGGCGAATTGGAAGTCCCGCGTGTCGTGCGCCGGCACGCCCATCACTGCGCCGGTGCCATACTCGTACAGCACATAATTGGCAATCCAGATGGGAATTTCTGCGCCGGTGAAGGGATTGATTGCAATGCCTCCGGTGGGGATGCCGCGCTTGGGTTTGTCCTCCGCTGTGCGCTCTATTTCGCTCTCGCTGGCGACTTCTTTGATAAAGGCGTCCACAGCTGCTTGCCTGTCTGGGGTTGTGACGCGGGGCGTCAGGGGGTGTTCTGGTGAAAGTACAACGTAAGTCACCCCATATACTGTATCGGGGCGGGTGGTGTAGACGCCGATTTTTTCGTCCATCCCGACGATGGGGAATTCCAAGTACGCCCCGGTGGATTTGCCAATCCAGTTGGCCTGCATGAGCTTGACGCGATCGGGCCATCCGGAAAGCTCTGTCAGGTCATTGAGCAATTGCTCGGCGTAGTCGGTGATTTTCAGGAACCACTGGCGCAGCATTTTGCGCTCTACTTTGGCACCGGAACGCCAGGAGCGACCTTCGTTATCGACTTGCTCATTGGCCAGCACGGTTTGGTCAATCGGGTCCCAGTTGACAGCTGCTTCTTTTTGGTAAGCGAGGCCGGCTTTGAAAAACTGCAAGAATATCCACTGCGTCCATTTGTAGTAATCGGGCGCACAGGTGGTGACTTCTCTGTACCAGTCGAAGGAGATGCCCAGTTTCTGCATCTGCCCTTTCATCTGGGCGATGTTTTTATAAGTCCACTCGGCGGGGGGAATGCCCCGCTCAATCGCCGCGTTTTCTGCCGGCAGTCCAAAGGCGTCCCATCCCATTGGATTGAGGACGCGATAGCCTTGCATCCGCTTCAGTCGGGCGATAACATCTGTAATGGTGTACACGCGGACGTGGCCCATGTGCAGCTTGCCCGACGGGTAGGGGAACATGGACAGGGCGTAGAATTTCGGCTTATCGCTGTCTGCGGGCGTCTGGTCTAAGTTCAGTTCCGCCCAGGTCTTTTGCCACTTTTCCTCAATCGCTGCTGGGTTGTATCGGGACTCCACAAACGCAACTCCTGTTGAATCAGTTATCTGATAGGCGGTAGGGGTTAGGGGTTAAGGGGTAGAGGTTAGGTGTCCTGAAACCCATGCCCAATGCCCCACTCCCGCCACAATGCCTATAGGTGTCTCTATATTGTATATAAATTTGTTTCCGGGATTGGTTCTGTGGGTCTTTGAGAGGGTGCCTCGGTTTATCAGCGCCAGCATTGCGGGACGCAACAGCGTCCTTATGGGCGGCGTGCCTTATTTAAATTGCATATTGCACCTCTTTTAAAATCCTATATAGCAGGATCTTTTTGCCCTATTATCTATTTATTCCCTTGGCGTTCTTGGCGTCTTTGCGGTTTATTAAAAACCTAATACTCCCAAATTAAATCAACCACATTCACCTGCTTTGTTATGCGTTTGCATGCGCATAATATTAAGCAAAGTCGCAGGAAATAAACATGAAGCCTGGGTTCGCGGCGTGCAGTTTCCCATCGCCTGCTTTAACTGTGTTGGATCTATTAGAAACTCAAACGGTTTTCTCGCAGCAAGGCAACCAGATCCTCCCTTTTAGCATAGCGGGGAATCTTCACCTGAAGTTCTGATGCTCCCTTCGTTACCAGCAGGACAGCCGCCGCACGGAATGTATCTTTCCTGACTAATAACACTCTCGGCTCACCGATATCGCCATCAGGGATATCGCTCTTGTAACTGGGATTCATCTTTTGCAAATGCCGGTCGAATTCTTGACTTAGCTTTGCTTCCAGTTCTGATATAGCCGGGGACGAAAGACTTGAGGCTTCTTCCAGTTCCACAAACACAAGATAGCGGAGCTGAGAGCTATCCATATCAATTATAGTGGTATAGTCAACCAGCGTATAATTTTGTCCGCAAACGGCCTTTTGCAAACTGCTGCAAACCATTTCCTCCGTTGTCCGCTCCCCACTTATATCAAGCAAGGTTCCAGCGCGACCGACTATCTCATAGACCGGCAATTCCCCGGAATGACCAACTACCTTTATGATATCACCTAGCCGGTAGCGGTACAATCCGTTGAAGCTGCTTATCACCACTTCGTAACTTTCTCCCTCCTTCAGTTCTGTCAGTTCTAGAGTAGTGGGATTGGCAGAGTTAGTCTCAGCAACTGGAATAAATTCCGTATATCTCTCTTGCGGCACCGGCACAAACCGCGCGATGTGCTCTCCCGGCCAAATATTTAAACCGATTAAACCCTCGCTTGCGCCGTGAGCAGCTGAGTAGATTGGCACGCTGCCCAGATACCATTTGCACTTATCTACATAGATGCTGAACGTGCCGCCAGCAACACACCTGACATACTGCAAATTGGGCCATATCCGCTGAACCACGCCCTCAAAGCCCTGTTCAAATATTTGCACTAATTGGTCAGCTCTTGCTGGATCGGGTTGCAGCTGTTGCAGCAGGCGTTGCTTTACTTCTGGCTCCAATACCACACTCTCATAGCTGATATCCCCAAGACGAATGTCTCGCACCAGTTCTTGCCAGTGGTTTTCAATCAACCTGATAAAATATAACAGGGTTGTTACGAAGGTTGTTGTGAGAAATAAGGGGTTGGGGTTCTTGAGGGCGTACAGTGCGTGCAGATACATGGCGCTGGCGACCTCAGTGAGAGCGAAGACATCCTGTGGGGAGGTGAAGGGATAGGGCTGCATTTTCATCGCCTGTGGCAGTTGGGCGCTGGAAGCCATTCCCACCCTCACCCCACTTTCGGTTCTGTACTCTCCTCCGTAAGTATTCACAACCATTATCCGGGGATTCCAATCTGCTATACTGGGGAAGGCGTTTTGGATAGCGCCTTCGGTCAGGAGCTGCCACCGAAAGGGGCAGCGGTAATTCGTGGAGGGGATTATCTTCTGACTTCCCCCACTCGTAGTGCCGGAACTTTTGGCAAAGAAAATCGCCGGGTTGGCAGCCAGGACATTTTCCTCTCCCGCCAGCATTCGCTTGACAAAATGTTCGTAATGTGCGTAGTCAGTCAGGGGGTGGATTTCTTTGAAGTCTTTGATGCCGGCAATCGCTCCAAAGCCATATCGCTTCCCATATTCTGTATCCTTGTTGTGGGCCAGGATTTTCAAGAGCGTAGACTGGCTGACTGCTGCAGCTTGTTTGGCATCTTCATCAAACTGTCTCCGCACTTCAGCAATTGTTGGCTGGTTATTTTCGGACATCTCAATCTCCTAAGGTTAAATTAAAACATCTGATCACTTTACCGCTCAAAAAAAACATATTTTATGAACGGGGCGTCTCAAGGGATAGCTCTTTGGCTAGCCGCCCATCCCTCAAGCCCATCTTTACTTGTTTAGCCTTCCAGTTTAAGGCCAGTTTCAACTTTCTATTATTTTACTATCTAGGCAGCCGCTTGTCGGAAAATTTTACTTTTTCTTTAGGTCTTCTTCACTCGCTACTCCCCCCCAGCTGGTTGGGGTTGGGGAGTAGGGGGTGAGGGATTCAACATTTTCCATTTAATTTTGTTCACCGCCTTGGGCTGAGGAGTTCTGTCTAAAATCCGCTGCGGGATCGCCGCCAGAGATCCAGACTGCTGAGAATTGTGTAGAATAGCTACTAACTTAAGCCGGCACAACCCTCACACCCTTCCGCAAGGAAGAAGCAGGAAGGCGTCAGGCGGAATAATTCATCCTTCTGCCTTTCGCCAACAGCCTTCCCCCTTCAGGAAATGTCCCACAGGGGTGGGGGAGTAGCCGGTGCGGGGCGCACCGGCTATAATATAAGGGTGCGTCCAAACAGATTTTGGCCCCTGGGGTTTCTCTTGTTCCCCTCTCCCCTTGTCAGAGAGGGGTTAGGGGTGAGGGGTGCAAGTCTTTCCCTTCCCTGACGCACATTTGCTAAGTGAACAGACACTACAAATCCGCCCTCATGTTATACAATTCAGGGAGCTAGGGTGGGAACTGGTGGTGGGTAATAAGCCATGATTTTATTAACCGCAGAGGGCGCAGAGGGATAAGAAAATCGGTGTTTTTTATGTTTTCCTGTCACTTATTATACTAGCTATTGACAGATTCCGTATTGTACAATTCAGGGAGCTAGGGTGGGAACTGGTGGTGGGTAATAAGCCATGATTTTATTAACCGCAGAGGGCGCATATCTAGCGCCTGCGGTTAGTCTTGAGATTCCCTCACTTAAAGAAGCGATATTAAAGGAAGCGGCAGCCAAATTTTCAAGGAGGCGCGAACTGTAGTTTGCCCCTACCGGTAAGGATTGTGATTTAATACTCGGTTCGGGAACCAACGGTTGCGCAAAGACGCGACATGTCGCGTCTCTACATTAGCATCCATCCCCGCGAGCGAGTCCAGAAAAATAATTCAACAAGCAAGGAAACTGAGACAATGGCCTTATTTTTAGGCGACAACACCGATAACCTGTTAACCGGCACCCTCGAAAATGACACCTTAATCGGCGGCAACGGAGGGGACACCCTCATCGGCGGCGACGGGAATGACCTAATCTTTGGCGACAGTGGGAATAACACCTCAATCAACGGCACCGAGGATGACACCTTAACCAGCGGCGGGGGAGATGACCTTGCAACAGGAAACGCAGGAGAAGACACCCTCTTTGGCGAAGCGGGAAATGACACCTTAAGCGGCGGCGAAGGAAATGACGCTTTAAGCGGCGGCGAGGGAAATGACAGTCTCACAGGAGACAATGGCAGTGACCTGCTGTTTGGCGACGGAGGGAATGACACAATAACCGGCAGCAACGGGAATGACACCATAACCGCCGGCAGCGGAAACGACAGTCTAGCAGGAGACTCAGGAGAAGACAGACTATTCGGCGAAGAGGGCAATGACACTTTAGCCGGCGGCGAGGGAAATGACATTTTAAGCGGCGGCGAGGGAAATGACACTCTCTCAGGGAACGCAGGCAATGACCTCGTGTTTGGCAGCTCTGGAAATGATACGATTAACGGCGGCAGCGAGGATGACACATTAACTGGCGGTACGGGAGATGATACTATCGCAGGCGACAATGGCAGCGACATCATCATTGGCGACGGGGGAAATAACACCTTAACCGGGGGTGCCGATGCCGACATATTCGCCCTCGGATATGGGCGGGACATGATTACCGACTTTGAGTTTGGTACTGACAAAATTGGGCTGCAAAGTGGCATAACTTTCCAGGATCTAACTTTAATCCCGAATCTCACTGACCCGACTCGCGCCATCCTTAATATTTTCCAAACAATCGACGGGCAGCAGGTGCTTTTTGCTGAAGTGAATTATAGCACTGCCTTCAGTCAGTTGCAATCCGGCGATTTCGTTGAAGTGCTAAGTCCTGTTACCAGCGTCTTAGAATTTAGCGCCCCGACTTTCACCGTCAGGGAGAATGGGGTGCCGGTGGCAGCAGTGACAGTGGTGCGCACCAGCGGCAGTAGCGGCGCAGTCAGCGCCACCATCACCCTCAGCAACGGCACCGCCACCGTCGGTCAGGATTACAACAGCACCCCAATAACAGTCAACTTTGCCGATGGGGAAACACAAAAAACGGTAGCCATCCCCATCTTTGAAGATACCTTAGTCGAAAACCTCGAGACGATAAATCTTGCCTTGACCAACCCCACCGGCGGCGCGACACTCGGATCTCAGAATACCGCCACTCTCACAATTCTAGACAATGATATTTCCTTGCAGTTCAGTCAGCCCACCTTTAGCGTCACCGAGGGTGCTACAGAAGCAGAAATCACCGTCACCCGCAGCGGCGTACTCGATAATGCCGTCAGCGCCACCATTACCCTAACCAATGGCACCGCCAC
>CAZJNL010000203.1:0-7758 GCA_964546515.1 uncultured Oscillatoria sp. | reverse complement strand
GCTTCCCCGACGATTAGCGACATTGCCAACCAAACTGTCAGTCCAGGCGCGGCGACTCAGGCAATTGCGTTCACTGTCGGGGATGCGGAGACTGCTGCTGCCAACCTGACGGTCACAGCCACTTCTAGCGACAAGAACATCGTTCCCGATAACAGTATTGTTTTGGGCGGTGAGGGGGCGAACCGAACCATTACCGTCACCCCTGCCGCGAATCAATCGGGCACGGCAACGATTACGGTAACGGTTTCTGACGGGGGGAATTCCACTTCTGACACTTTCACCCTGAGCATTTCCAACGCCGGCAACGGCAATGATACTATCACCGGCACTGACGGCGGCGACACTCTCAGTGGCGGACTGGGAAATGATTTCATCACTGGCGGTGCGGGGGACGACGTTATTGATGCCGGGGATGGCAATGATACCATAGTCGCGGGCCCCGGCAATGATCAGGTACTGGGTGTCGGCGGCAATGATATCCTGATCGGCAATGAAGGCACAGACAACCTCAATGGGGGTGATGGCAACGATATCCTCTATGGCAACACCGGCAATGACGTCCTGGATGGCGGTGCCGGCAACGATACCTGCCAGGGGGGTAAGGACGCGGATTCTGTAACCGGCAATACCGGGGACGATGTGGTTGCTGGGGACATCGGCAACGACAGCCTCAGCGGCGGCGACGGCAACGACCGGGTGTTTGGCAATCAGGGAAATGATTTGCTCAATGGCGATGCCGGCAATGACATCCTATTCGGCGGCAAGGACAGCGACACTCTCAACGGCATGACTGGCGATGATGTGCTTCTGGGCGACATCGGCACAGATAGCTTGATGGGGGGTGACGGCAATGACTTGCTGTTTGGCAACTCTGAGGCGGACGTTCTCGATGGCGGCACCGGCAGCGACACCCTCTATGGGGGTAAGGGCGGTGACACCCTCAAGGGCAACACCGATAACGATATCCTCAGTGGCGATTTGGGCAGTGACTCCCTCAGCGGCGACGCGGGGAACGACACCCTGACCGGCGCTGCCTCCAGTGGGGCGATTCCGGGTGCCGGTGAGGTGGATACCCTAACCGGCGGAGTTGGTGCCGACTTGTTTGTCCTCGGGAGTGGTGGCAACTTCTACTACAGTGGTGCGGGCAATGCTGACTATGCTTTGATTACTGACTTCAGTGCCGGTGAGGATGTTATCCAACTGGAGGGCAGTGCTGCTGACTATCTGCTGTCCGCCCCCAGCGCCGGTTTGCCCAGTGGAACTGCGATTTTGCGCAATACTTCCGGCGCGGATGAGCTGGTGGCCATTGTGCAGGGGACTGGCAATCTCAGCCTTACCGGTGGCTATTTCAATTTCGTCTGATCTGTGATTTCGGGGGAGAGGGAAAATGGAAGAACCCCACCCCCAACCCTCTCTCCGCAAGCGGGGAGGGGGCTATAGCAGATTCCAACTGAGTGAGGTACAGATATTGATCCCCCCCTCACCCCCCCTTAAAAAGGGGGGGGAAGAAGTTAGCCCCCCTTTTTAAGGGGGGTTGGGGGGATCGAACCGCACTTCACGCCAGTGAAAACCGCTGTAACGCTTACCATTCGGCAACAAGCTGGGAAATAAGCCCGACAGCATCAGCAGCACCATTGCGGTAGGCGGGAGGGTGGCGGTCGCTGGTGGCCACACTGAGGAGGTCGCCAACCGCCTTGAGCGCCGCTTCCACACTCTCAACCCGCAACACCTGCACGGGGTATGGGCGATCTGTTCGGGAGGCTCGCAGCGCCTGCCGGTCGTACCGGCGCTCAAAGGCAAACGCCACTAAGGGCACACCGGCAGCCGCGCATTCATAAAAAGTGTTGTAACCGGCACCCCCAACAACGACATCAGCTGCCGGCAAGCACTCTATGGCGGGCCAGTGAAAGGCCCACAATTCAGGCGGGCAGTTTTTCGGACGCTCAGGAGCCAAACAGCGCACCGTGACGCCGGTGAATTTCTCAGCCAGAGCCCGCGTCAAGTGGCCGTACAAGCGCAACTCTTGCGGCAGACCGGCAGCGCAGACAACCACCAGAGGTTCGGTGGGGGCGGGGTTTAAACCCAGGAGGGTGCGGGCGCGGGCGACATCGGGCAGTTCGCCAGCGCTGCGAATCAGCCACGGTGCCGTGTGCCGAACCTGGGGCAAGTGCGACAGCGGCAGTTGCTCGCCTTCTCCCGGCACGATCGCCAACTGATAATTTTCCGCAACAAAGCGCGGCCAGTCAAGCGCCCGCACGCTGTCGGGATTAATGTCGCGGTGCACCAAAATCCGGGGTGCCGTCAGCTGGGGCAATATATCTGCCAGCTCATCGCCGAGTCCTTTGGGAAAAGTATCGACAATCGCGCACTCATACTCCTCGGCAGCAACCACCTGACGCACCTGCTTTCTGGTGGCGCGGTCGGAGGCATCAGGTGAAATGACATGCAGGTAACAGCCCTCAACTATCGGCAGTAGCTCCTCAGTGAAATCAGAAGGGTTTTCAATCGAGGGTGAAGGGTGCTGTAATTCTTTATTGCAGCTTCTTCGACGCGCCTCGTATCGCAGCAAGTGAGCGGCATAAGGACTGTTGCAGAGTACGAACACCGGCCTTTCTCGAGCTGCCTTCCGACCCAGGGCCAAAGCGCGGGTGAGATGCCCCCAGCCACCTCCTATGGCGTAAATCAGCCACGGCTCGGTTAACGGCAGAGGTGTTTCAGCAACCAGTGAGGGTGGCGTATCGAGGCTCGGATTGTCCTGAATCATAATTTTAATGAGCAACTCCAAGGCAGAGGAAGCATGCGCCTTACAATTTTGACGGTTGGCTCGTGCGGCGATGTTCAACTTTACATCGCCTTGGGGCTGGGATTGCAAGCTGCCGGCCACCCAGTAAAGCTGGCCACTTTTGCCATCTTTGAGGAGTTCATCCGCCCTTCTATTTTCGTCAATTCACTCCCTGTTCAAAACCCCTTTTGGGAAAAATTAACCCCCCGCTCGCTCTCCCCCTCACGCAATTGATTGAATTCAGCCTCGCTCTACTGAGAAGCCGGATTGAGGCGAATCATCTCCCAAGTGGTGTATGTGCCAATCGGACTCCAAATCAGATAGGGGAGTAGCAACAAAGCTGCCGGTACGGAAACCTGCCACACGGTTAGGGCCAGCAGCAGGCCCAAAAGGGTGCCGGTTGCCCCGATAATGGTGCCGGCTTTCAGGCTGCGCAGTTTGCACATCACCGGCGTATAGGCGATGATGGCGATTTCCACCAGCAGGTAGAACCCCATCAGCCACCAGGTTTTCTGGCTTCCCGGGTCTGTTTCCCAGACAATCACCGCCCCCCAAGCCCCGCAAATGAAGATAAAAGTCCAGATGAATGGGATAGCGGCTTCAAAAGTCAGCCAGCTGGGTCTGAGCTGGCGTCTGAACCACCTGATGTCATCAGGCGCTATCAACCTACTGGCTAGCGCTACCAAGAATGTCACCGCCCCGACTGCCATCCAGGATTTAATCATTTTTCCCCCTACCCCGCGCTGCGCCCAACTTAATATCATTATCTCAGGTTAGGGGGTCAGGAGGAATCCGCCGGCGGTGTGAATCTTTGTTGCCGGTTTGGGGATAGGCTCTCAAACTTCACCCCGGTACGCCTCTGCCACAAGAGTCTGCCCCACTTGTGGCGCAGCCATCTTGCCTGCGACTGACGTGCAGTCCTCACTGTCAGGTGTATTTGCTTTACCGGCACGCTCCTAGCTATACTGTGGTATAGTGGTTTATAATCAATCAGCGAATTGGTTTTGATACAGGTTCTCCCCATGCCTATTTACGATTATTTCTGTCCTAGCAACAACCAGAAGGTCGAAGTTTGGCACAGTCTGAACCAGGAAGTCAAGACCTGGGGTGATGTGTGCCAATTGGCCAAAATCGAGTTGGGCAACACTCCGGAAGACGCGACCGTGCGCCGGCTGTTCAGCGCTCCCAGGCTGGTGATGCCCACCTCAGACAGCGAATACAAGAGTGCCGGTTTCAGCAAGCTTGTCAAGCGGGATGAGGGCGTCTATGAAAACGTCACCGCTAAGGAAGGAGAAAGCCGCATCGTTAACCGTTACGGACAAGCTATCGAAAGCTGAAAATGCCCTCTTTGGGAACGCCTGACAGCCGGTGAGCGCTAACTATTAGCAGCTCTTCAGGTGCGTTCAGCTTTGCGTTCCCCAACTACTTTGCCCTGCCGGCTCTTTCCTTAGCTTTTTCACAGGCAGGGTTATGCTGATCAAAGCTTACCACAAACACCCGTTTAGGAGCTGGGGATTCACACACCCGATACACTAGCCGGTAGGAAACTCCCGCCCAGCTCGTAGCGTTCCCCCCAGGGGAACGCACCCTACTGCTTTGCTGACCGCAGACATTTCCGGTCAGCCCGCCCCTACCACCAGCAACAAAAACCGGATCTAATATCACTGAGCAACAATTGCCGGCAGGCGAACAGTGAAATTAGACCCCTGTTCCGGCTGACTTTCTACCAAAATTTCACCGCCCATCATCTGACAGAAATGCCGGCTAATTGTTAACCCCAGTCCAGTTCCCCCATACTTGCGCGTGGTAGAGGCGTCGCCTTGTGTGAACGCTTGAAACAGCCGCTGCTTTTGCTCGTCGGACAGGCCAATTCCGGTGTCTCGCACGCAAAACAAAACCCACTCAGAAGTGCCGTCTCGCTCGCGGATAACAGTCAGCGTTACCTTGCCGTTTTCGGTAAATTTAGCAGCATTGCTCAGCAGGTTGAATAGTATCTGGCGCATTTTAGTTTGGTCAGCGTGCATGGTGTCAAGCAGGTCATGGCAGCGCACCTCCAAAACATTGCCATTCTTCTCCACCAGCGGCTTGACTGTGGCGACGACGCTATTAATGAGCGCCCTGAGATCGAACGTCTCCGGGTAGACAGCCATTTTCCCCGCTTCAATCTTCGAGAAGTCGAGAATGTCGCTGATTAGTGACAGCAGGTGTTTGCCGGCGGCGTTGATTGACTGAAGATCGCCGATAAAATCCTTATCGCCCAAGTCTAGCTCCAGGGCGTCTTCAAGGAGGAGTTCGCTGTAGCCAATAATGGCGTTTAGGGGCGTGCGCAGTTCGTGACTCATAGCCGCCAGAAACTGGCTTTTGGCAAGGCTGGCAGCAACAGCTGCTTCTTTTGCCTGCTGCAGCTGTTGGGTGCGCTCGGATACCCGCTCAATGAGGTGATTGAGAGAGGTTGCCAAAGACCCAATTTCATCTTGCGTTGTAATAGCAGCCCGCAGCTCGAAATTAGACTCCCTCGCCACGCGCTCAGCCACCTCGGTTAGAGTGACTGCCGGCTCTGCGATCGCGCGAGTGGTGCGCAGCGCCACAGCTCCTGCGATCGCCGCTGACAGGAGAATGCTAACGACAATAATCAGTTTTTCAAGTCCTTGCGCCTCCGACCTTGCGATTTCCCCCAGCCGTTCTTGCTCTTGAGCAATCGACCGCATCTTGCCCAATTCATCGGAGAGGCGATCCAGCTTCACGGCTTCCTCCCCACGGACAATCCGCAGGAATTCCCGCTCGTCGCGTGATTCAACCTCTTCTGGCGGCGATTGCAATGGATAGAGAAGAGACGCCATATATCGCGTCTCTACAATTTGCTGGGCGTAGGCTTCTAAACTATTCGCGGCAGCCTCTACTAAAGCCTTGAGAGTGGCGGGTTCCGCTGCTAGCCAGTCCGGAGCGCTCTCTATGAATCGTTCAATTTCCAGCTGCAGCTGTTTGCTGCGAGCAACACTGGCTAGAAAGCGGGATTTTTCCGATTGCAGCGCATTGGTGTCCGGAGCAGCAGTTGCTAGCCGTGAGGCGTGCAATTGCGCCGTTACTAGCGCATCCTTGAAATTTCCCAAAAGTTGGGCTTGGATATGAGCGTCTCCGAGTTCCTCGACTCCTTTTCCCTGGAAATAGTCCGCGACGACTAGCCCTGTCATTGAGCCGATAAAGCCAATCCCAATTGCCAAAAAATACCCGTAACCAATTTTTTGCTGGATGCGCCAGGAACTAACTCTGGCTTTCCAGCGTCTGATAAATTCTTGGGTTCGGCTGCCAGTAAAGGGGGTAGCCGCTACAGCGTTTTGCCTCTCTGCCGTGCCCTCATAAGCGGTTAAATTTTGAGATTGCATCAGCACAAATTCCTTGCCCTCTTGCGACAGGTCTCGCATCAGCCCAGCCAGTAAAATAACATCCAGTGCTGCTGAACAGCTAGCCCCACTTGTTTATTAAAGCACTTAAGCCGATCTATTCTATATCTAATCGGTGTGGCGTTTGGGCGATATCCTCCCCAAGGGGGATTTGACGCTGGAAAGCAAGCAACTCCTGGCCATCTAGCAGGTCTCCGCCACGCAACTCCTTACCCGCGAGTATTTTTCCGCTTCGAGTGGGTTCAGCCATTTCCATTCTGGCGCACCGGCAGGTTAGCGGGTTGCCATTTGGCCAGAAAAATCCTTTCAGTTTCAACCCCTCCTCCATCACAGCCTCGATGCTGAGTTATCTGTCCTGCCGGTGCGAACGCTGACTTCTGACATGGCTTTATGCCTGAGACTGTCATAACTGAATCGCCTTCGGAAAGACCGGCACGGTGTTCAGTTTCCAAAATGTTCAGTTTCCAAAACTGTAACCGCTGGCACTGAAAGCCGGTGCCGGTGGCAGACTGGAAATACAAAAACTCCCCCTCTGTCTCGCTCAGAGTAGTTATTATGACTCAATCCCTCTCGATTGGCTGTATGTCCAATACCTGGAATCGCTTGAAAATCCTGCCTTTAGTCCTGATTCCGCTCAGTTTAACAGCGTGTCAATCCTTTCCGGAGCCAGAAAAATTACCTCGAACCCTCAGTGTCACCGGGCGGGGCGTGGAAACAATTCCCGCGACGAAAGCCCGAGTCAACTTGGGGGTGGAAGTCGGGGGCAAAACCGCCGCAGAGGTGCAGCAGCAGGTGGCGAAGCGCTCGGATGCGGTGGTGAAACTGCTAAAATCCCGCAATGTGGAAAAACTCCAAACCACCGGCATCAGTCTCAACCCCACCTACAGCTACCAAAACAGCGAGCAGCGCCTGACAGGATATACCGGCACCAATACCGTCAGCTTTCAAATTGCCACCGAGAAATCTGGGACGCTGCTGGATGATGCTATTAAAGCCGGTGCGACTCGCATTGACGGCATTAGCTTTGTCGCCAGTGACAGTGCGATCTCGACTGCTCGCGAGCAAGCCATCCGCAAAGCCGCCGACGATGCCAAAAAGCAAGCCAACGCCCTTCTGAATTCCCTCAATTTAACCGAGCGGGAAATTGTCAGTCTTCAGATTAATGGAGCCAGCCCGCCAGAGCCAGTTTTCGCCGCTCGCGCGGAAGCTCTTGAGTCCAGTAAAATTGCCGCCAATACGCCGGTCGTCGCTGGCGAGCAGCCGGTAGAAGCCTCCGTCACCCTGCAAATTCGCTACTGATCTCAAGTTGCGCTCAGAACGGGCATCGGGCATCGGGCATCGGGCATCGGGCACGCTCTAAAGTAGGGTGCGTTCCGCGAGCGGAACGCACCCTACTGCTGACAGGGCGGCTTCACTCCTGATATCTGCTGGTGGCTTCGGATATCTATAAACTCGCCCGTACTTCTTTTTATAACAGATAAAATCTGCAATCCAAAACGTTTGGGAGGAGAACTGTGTTGAATCGAACTGTCGCGTCCCGATATCGGGTCAATTTCTGGAGTCACTTGACAGCAA
>CAZJNL010000202.1:0-7774 GCA_964546515.1 uncultured Oscillatoria sp. | reverse complement strand
GCGAAACGCTCAAGCTGGCGCTGCAAGCGAGCGCATCATGTTTTGTACTCGATGATTCTGCTTCTAGCGCCCAGTAGCTGACCCTGTAAAAATCCCAACGCTCCTCCTAGCTGCGGGAACTTGCTCAGAACGCAGGAGAGGGCGTAGAGGGCGGCGCGATCGGGGGGGATGTTTTGGCGGCGCAGGTTAATGAAGATGCGGAAGGCTAGCAGAGGATAGCCGGTGAGCAGTAACAGGCTGAAGCCATGTGTTAGCCATGCCATCCCCAAGGCGAGCACCGGCAAGACTAACCCCCAGAACCAAATACTGCGGCTTTCTCTGACCCAGTGGCGCTCCGGTTCGCCTCCGTGCAGCCACGTTCCCTCGGCGTAAGCGTGACCGGCGCGGACAGCACGCTTCCACCACTGGCCGAAACGAGTCATTTGCGCGTCGTGCAGCGTCATTTCGGCATCGACGCGCACAATTTTCCACCCTTTTTGTCTGAGTCTGACGCACAGTTCTGGCTCCTCACCGGCAATTAAAGCCGGATTGAACCCGCCGACTTGTTGGAAGGCTTCTACGCGCATCATGGCATCGCCGCCGCAGGATTTGCTATCGCCAACCGGCGTGTCCCACTCCATATCGCAAAGCCGGTTGTAGATAGATAAGTCGGGATTTCGCTCGCGCCGGCGACCGCAAACGGCGGCGGCGTCAGGTTTGGCGTCGAGTTCGCGCATTGCGCGTTCTATCCACCCCTCAACAATCTCGCAGTCGCCATCAACAAATTGCACAAATTCAATTTGTGGGTCTGCTTGCAGCAGGCGGGCGAAGCCGGCATTGCGAGCGCGAGCGGCTGTAAAGGGTGTGGATAGGTCAAGATTAACCGCATCTACCCCGAGGGAGCGAGCTAATTCAACACTGCAGTCTGTTGAACCGGAATCGACATAGATGACTTTAGCCACCTTCCCGATTGCGGAGAGCAGGCACTGGCGCAGGCGCTGGCCTTCATTACGTCCGATAGCAACTAATCCGACTCGCTTCACAACAGTTTTACCTCATTCCAAATTCTCAACTCAAAACTACTTCCTTAAGGCAAAATTTCTGGCTATCTTGTGGTAAGGGATGAGTTCTGCCCTAGGGCAGCCATCCCACCAGCAAGGGTTTTTATCAATAAAGTCCAGCAAAGAATTGTATTTAGGTGAGCCGTTTTGTTGAACATACTCCAGAGCCCCCCAGCTCCCCCATTTACTGGGTTTCCCTATATCGGAAAAGTGCATAAATAGAGTCCCCCCGGATGTTTTCCAGTCATTCAGTAACTGGGTGTAGATGCCGTACATTTCCGGAGGCCTGTTCAGTTCGATAAAGAATTTTGTGAGTTTCTCGTTATTTTCTACCCCTTGAGAGCCGGTGATATGCTGCCCCCCTTCGTAAGCCACTAATTTTAAACCTTTTTCTTCCGCCACTTTTAAGTGATAGGTGAAGTTGTTATAAGTGTCAGGCAAGCTATCTTTGTAACCTGCCAGTAAACCCCCCTCTTTTAATTGCTGAAAGGCTTTGCCAAAACCCCCATCTGGATCGTTCAACCAAGACTCTACTGTGCTGGAATTTTCTGGCGCACCCAAGCCGCCACTAAAATATCCCGTTATGGCATAAGCGTCAATCCCGTGCTGATAGCAAGGTTTATTCCCTTCGGCAACCCAGTACGAGCATTCTAAAGGGTAATTTTCTAACCCTTTCCATGCTGTTTGAGTCCCCATCACGCACAGGACGCGATTTTTTTGATTGCCGAATGCGCTTTTCCAGATATCGCACATCTGAGCGGTGCGCATACCATACCATTGCATGTAAGCATCTGCTTTATCCTGCCCCCACCTATCTTTACCTTGTTGCAAGGCATAATGAGCTTGTTTAAATTGCCAATTCCAAACCTCATTAGAAAACTCTACATAAACTTTTATATTTGATTTTAAAGTATTTTTTACCAGCTGGGCGAACTCAGTCATATATTCATCAGTTGCCATGTGTGGCATATTAAACCACGGGTCAGCCTCCATGCGATTGGCTAGCTCAACCATGAGTTCTACTGGCACTCCTCCTCCGTAGGCGTAGGAGGCTTTTTCTACTTTTGGCCTTTTCGCCCACTCACTTTGTTCAGAATTATTCGTCTCCATCCAGTCCATAAAACGAAGCGCCCTAAACTTCTTAATTTTATCTGTGAAATCAGGGCTGAATATTTCCGACTGGTAATTTTTTTCAGAGGCTACGGGAACGACCCGAATGTTGCGGATATAATTTCCCGTTTTATTGGTGTCTGTTGAGGTAATTATCAGGTGTATGCCGGTGGCAGAGGGAGTGACATCAATCACATCCCTTCCTGGGGTTGAAGCGTCCTGATTTTTCTGAGCGTCAAAGTTGTATTCTATAGTGCCTTCTCCATCATACAGAACCACATACTGCCCTCCTGGATAGCGCTCGTTATCGAGCAGTATTGTGCGCACGCGAGTGTACTCAGGAGGAGCTTCTGGATCGGGTAAGGACTTAACCCAGCCCTGTTCATCTAAGTCCATTTTATCGTATTCATTAGTATCCCATGAACCGCTACACCCCTGCTCTCCGGAGGCGCACTGAGTAATCCATTTTCTAGAAGATTTAAAGGCGTCCACAAAAGGCATTTCAGTTGACCAGTCTGCAATACCGCTCAGGTTAGTGCCTAAGGGCGAGTCGCTATTAAGGGGGGTGGCGGTATTTATCAAAACGGCATTCCCTAATTTTTTTACCCAGATGGATGAACCGTTAATATTTGCTAACTTGGGAGATATTAAAGCCAAAGCTAAAGCCAATCCAAAAGCAGTCACAGCCGTCAGGAATTTAGGAGTTATTTTTGGCCTTTTAAATCTAAACTGATTGAAATTCATAGCGCAACGAGCCTCCCGATAAATAGGTCGGTTTCGGCGTCTCCCAGAAAACTGTTCGACTCTTATTATAGCTCAACAGCAGGTGAGCGTGTTGCCATTTTGGCAGAAAATTTTTTTTGCCCGATAAACTGCGGCGCTCGCCTGCCGCCGGTGAGGGTTTTCACGGCAGCAATGGGTTCTGTGGCAGAAATGGGAGCAGTCACCGATTCAAGGGCTGTCCTGATAATTTTTGGATTGGATAATTTTGGCCGGCACTCCAACCGCAGTTGCTCCCGCTGGCACGTCACAAACAACCACAGCATTAGCCCCAATCCTGGCATGCTCACCAATTTTGACAGGGCGAATGATTTTCGCCCCAGCACCGATCTCAACATGACCCACGAGTTTGACCCCTTCGACAATCGTTACCTGGTGTAAAACCGCGCAATTTGGCCCAATATACGCAGCTGGGTGAATTACCACACCGTTTGGATGAGGCAGCATGAGTCCCCCTTCGATGTTGCAGTTCAGAAGGATATCAGCTCCAGTTACAGCGCTCCAGAATCGGTGCTGTATCACCTGGAGATAGCAGAAAAAGCGTCCGGCAATGCCCCCGCGCGAGAGCCACTTTTGATAGCTGCGGAGAGATTTGAGAAGTTGGCGGCTGGGGTGCCACCAGCGGTGAAGTTTTTCACGGATCCAATCCGGTTCTGTGGCAGAAACGGGGGCGGTTGTAGATTCAAGCATTGTCTTGAGAATGTTTGGATTTAATAATTTTTGCGGGGATACCAACTGCCGAGTGACCGGCAGGGATATCCGACAGCACCACAGCGTTTGCCCCGATGTTCGCATCATCTCCAATGGTAACATTGCCAAGGATTTTCGCACCGGCACCCACATTGACGCGAGCGCCCAATTTCGGCGCGTCGAACGGACGATCTAAGTAGCGATTCCCCAGGGTAACTCCCTGACGGATAATACAATCGTCCCCAATACAGCAATTGCCGTGAATAACGATCGCCCCCTGGTGTTCAACAATCACGCGGCGACCGAGCTGAACCGTGTAAGGTAAATCAATCCCGTAGACGTTGCGGACTTTTCGATATAAAGCGCGGTAGAGAATGCTGAAGGGAGCCCGCAGGAGTTTGGGCCCGATTCCCATTCTCCAGACCCCAAAACGTTGAATGGCAACCGCCCGAAATCCGGGCTTAGTCCAGTCTCGTCCGTGAGCTTCCCAGTCTTCTTTAATCTGTTCCCAGAGTTGCCGCAGGGTAAAGATTTCTGAATTGCTCAAATTTGACCTCCTTTAAGGAATACGCTGTTGCGGAGGAAATCGCCAAGGAGTTTTGGCGGATCGTTATCCGGTTTGCCTTGAATCAGCCGGCGCACCCTCCACAAAGCAAAACCAGAAGCCCAAGCCGCATCTGCTAAAGCTGCGTACAGCCAGCCGTAGTTTTTGAGAAAGTATCGCCGACGCGAATCAAACCAGTACCCGGGCAGGCGTTTGGGTGGGCGCTTAGTGTCGGTGACGCCTGAACTTTGCCCGACTAGGTGGACTACCCGACTTTCAGGTACGTACCAGCAATTCCAGCCGGCTTTTTTAGCCTGGAGGCAAAAGTCCGTTTCTTCATAATACATGAAATATCCCTCATCCAGCAAACCAATCGCCTCAAATACCTGGCGGCGGACGATCGCGCTTGCGCCAGCCACCCAGTCAGTTTGACAGGGAACTTGGGAAACGGGAGGCGCAACCGCCCATTTCGATAGTAAGTTCGACACCACTCCCAAACGCAAACCGCCATCCAGCTCGCTGAGCACAGTCTGAAAGCGAAAAGCTGACTGCTGCGGAGTGCCGTCGGGATCTTCCAGGCGGCTGCCGGCAATCCCCACCTCCGGATGTTTATCCATGAAATCTACCAGTGCTTTTAGGGCACCGGGGCGAACAATGGTGTCTGGATTGAGCAGCAGAAAATAGGCCGGTGGGTTGGCTGACTGTAGCGCCACGCGAATGGCGGCGTTGTTGCCGAAGGCGTATCCGCCGTTGCGCTCTAATGGCATCAGCGACGCCCACTCACCCCAGCCTTCGGTTTCAATGGCGGCTGCAATTTTTTCAACCGAACCATCGCCGGAAGCGTTGTCGGTGACTGCAACGCGAGTGCCCGGTAACGAGCGCACTTCATCTGCTAAAGAGCGCAAGCAGTCAATCGTCAGACTGGGCGTGCGGTAGTTAAGAATGACTGCGAGCAGACGGGTTAGACTATCTGGCTGGTCAGACATAGATTTTCTCTCATCTGAGGTTTCATATTTGGGTTGATATACCCTTTCAACAGGGAAGTTATACCCGCACATTCACTTGGGAAATTATCTCCTTTAAATAACCTGGCACAACTGCTGGTAAGCTGACTCCTGTTTCGCCCTGACATACTGGAGAATTTTATTCATGCCGCGCCAGTAAAAAGGAGCCTCATTTTTCATGTTACCGATAGAGGATAGCCATTCCCCTACCGGCGGATGGGTGTCGCGGATACATTTTACAAACACCGGCCAGAAAGGTGGCCACATAGCATCGTGATAGTGGACTATCCTGGCCGCTCTTAGCTGTTCTTCGCTATACCAGTCTTTGTGAATCAAACTGCCCATACTGTAGTTGTGCGAGTAGGGCAAGGCTCGCCAATTCATTCTCAATTTTACCATAGCTAAGCCTAGAGAGATTTGAGCTGTGAAATAAAATGATGAGTGCCGGGACGCTAGACGAGAATCCAGCATATCGGTACATGTTTGCAGGTAAGTTTCGCCAAAACATGTTGAGCGGCGGTAAACAAAAACGCCGGCGTTAAAGTAAAGGCGTATTTGCTGGCCTTCCATCTCTGTTGCAATCCACGGAAGGGTTTCAATGTCTGTTCCGACCGCTTGGCAAATCTTCTGCCAATAAGGATAGAAAGCATCCTGAGGTCCTTCAGTTCCAATATTTTTGTCCGAGGTGCAGGCGAGAAAATCTTCTCCTTGATTGAGGGTGAGCTGGTCCGGCTCGCCTACAACCAGCAGGTCGCTGTCCATCCAGCAGATAGATTCAGATGCGCAGCGCTCTTGTGCTGCGACCAGAGCGTAAGGCTTATTGAGAAATTTAAACCAAGAGTAACGGCTTTTGGCATGAAAGCGAAAATACTCCACATGGAGCCTTTCAAAACTCTGGCGTTTCTTCTTGGCAAGAGGAGTACCGAAACGGGGAGTGACTGCGAATACGGGTGCGCTGGCGAACTGCCCTCCCCACCGGCGCAAGCTTTCTATCATTCTGATGGTTGGAGCTTCCAGCGCTCCGGATTCAACGCAGCACACAAAGGTAATCAGGGAATTTCCCGTCATTGAATATCCTCATAAATGAGTTTGATTTTAGATGCCCGATGGCAATTTTTTGATAAAAAAGCAGGGGATGACCGCTAGGGAGTTTTAGTCCGGCTTTGAAAAAATAGAGGTAAGGCGGCCAAGTTATTGTCAGCTGTTGCCTTTTAACGTTCCGCCTAGCTCTCCAGCCTGCTGCATTCCTGCAAGGACAGACTTGAGCGCCGCACCCCAGCTGCGAGAAAAGTCATAAAATTGCTCTTGCACCCCCAGACAGCCCCGTCGCTTTTCTTCGTAGAAGTCGCGGTCGTCGCACAGCTCGAGCAGGGCGTCAGTGTACCCCTTGATGTCATTGGGTGGAACTTCTACAACTGCATCCCGCACGCAGGACAAAGCCGGACATACCGCTGAGGTGACAACAGGACGTCCAGACAAAACGCCTTCGGCCACAACCTGGTTGAACCCCTCCACAAACTCAGTCCTCGTCGGCACAATCACCACATGCGCTTGCTGGAACATCTGGCGCGTTTTCGGCTTGTTGCAGTGTCCGTGACACGCGAAGCTCGAATCGAGCCCTGCTTGCGTGGCGGCGAGACGCATTGGCTCCAGCGCCGACCCCTCTCCGCAAAGATCGAACTTAATATCGTGCCGGCTCAAACCTGCAAAACCCTTGGCAATTTCCAGAAGATCGAACACGCCTTTATCGGGCTCGATGCGCCCCGCGAACAAAACCCGAAACGGCGATTGATTCTCGTCAGGCTCAGCCACGTCAGCGAACTCCGTTCGGCGGTAGGTGGGCAGGAATTTCACAACTGGCTGGTGCTGGCTCCCTGTGAGGGCCGTCACCTGCTCAGCGATATCTTCCGATGCCGCTAAAATAGCGCTGCAACCGCTGACAAAAAAATTGCGGTTCAGTTTTAAAATCAATTTCTTTAGCAGGCGCTGGTTGGCGTACTTGCGCCAAAGGACGCAGTGCAGTGACGGTATGACTCGCACCCCCAACAGCTCCAGAAGCGACAGGACAAACCAGTGTGTCGTTCCATCGGCTATTACGGCCACATCGGCTTTGCAGCGGACAGCACTGACGATCAACCACAACCCGTACCACAACTGACCCAAGTGATAGAACAGACCAGACGCAGTGCCAAACGGGTTCGGACGGTGTTCAATCGTGAATCGACCGTCAAGCAGGAGTTTCTTCTCCCCAAACGAGGAGATGACATAGCCTTGTGCGTCCAAGGCGCGGCAAACTTCGTAGAATTGACTCGAATAAGTGATCGCAACCTGCGAGGGGTCGTCTCGCCCGTTAACCCAGTGGCTGTAGGTTCCAATTACATTCCCTGGACCGGCTGCGTACAGGAGTCGAAGTGGTTTGGACATTAATTTAAGCTTAATTTAAGCAAAATAAATCTGGGAACAAAGCTTTCGACCAGCTCGCCTCGGTAGCGTTTCTACCCGGCTGTTTCCGCAGCTCAACCCCGTTTCCCCGCTGGGGATCGGGTTCAAGTGGGCGGGCACGATATAATTATAGCTCAACAACTGGCGAGCGTGTTGCCAAAATG
>CAZJNL010000201.1:0-7776 GCA_964546515.1 uncultured Oscillatoria sp. | reverse complement strand
GCCGCATTCCTTCTTCTAGCGCTATTTTTGGCTCATAGCCCAGATCCCGCCGCGCTTTGGCAATCGAACAGGCAATCGTTCTATTCATCTCCGACAGGACATGAATTTTCTGATTGTACAGTCCCACACCCTGCATTAAAGCATCCAAAAACAGCGCAATCTCACTGGCAACTCCTGGCAGCCTCAATCGCTTGTGCGAGCACTTCTGCCCAAATTCAGTTTCTAACAAACGCTCCACGGTGTCAATAATCTCGTTCATGGAGTAAGGGCGCTCGTCTGCAATCCAGTAAATCTGACCGGCGGCTTTTTCAATCATACCGGCAAGCAGCAGCCCTTGACAGAGATTGTCGGTATATGCCATCGAGCGCAGATTATTCCCGCTTCCCACAATTGGCCCTTTCCCATCGCGAATCATCCGGAAGAACAGGGTTTGCCGGGGGGGCTGGTTGGGGCCATAAAACCAGGGCGCACGAATAAGAACTGTTTCAATTATACCTGTTTCCTGGCGCTCTTTCACTGCCAATTCCATCAGCATTTTCGAGCGCCCGTAATTCATGTAAGGGTTATAGGGCGAGGTTTCATCAAAGAGGTGATCGGGATGGGGGTTGCAGCCGCAGGGAGAGTTGGAAGAAACCGCAACAGCCCGCTTAACACCGGCACGAATGGCAGCATCCAGCAGATTTTTCGTTCCCTCTACATTCACCTGATAAAACTCTGCAACCCTTTGCGGGTGGATGATACCGGCAGTGTGGAACAGTATAGCGCCCCTCGCGCCCTCGCACAAGCGCTCGCAATCTTTCGGGTTGCGCAAATCGCCGGTGACGACTTCAATGCGATCGGAAATGCTTTTGAGCCGGGAACCATCCTGTTGCGGTAAAATCAGACAGCGAATCCGCAGATTCTCCGCCGGCTGACTTAACCCCTTGCAATCCGCCAACCCCTTAACCAAAGCCTCAACTAAGCTAACCCCCAGCCAGCCAAAAGCGCCGGTGACTAACACCAAATCTGTGCTAAAATCCATATCCTACAGCTTCCCTAAAAACTTCAGCGCATTTCGCCGCGCAATCGCCATAATCGAACCCTGTGGGTTCACCCCCGGTGCCGAACACAGCAAACTCGCATCAGCAATATAAAGATTATTGAATCCGTGAACCCTCCCAAAAGAATCCGTTGCGCAACGCTGTTTATTTTCCCCCATTGGACAGCTCGAAAACACATGCACCGTCATTAAATTTGTGCGAGACACCGGCATATCGGGGAGCTGGGCAATATCAGCCGGCTGCCTGAATATTTGCCCTTGGGTAATGCTGGGATAGAGCGCCTCCGCACCGGCTTCTAACAGCAGCAGCGAAAGCTTTTGCACCGCCTCCGACAAGTCTTTCAAATCCTGTTCCGCCAGCCGGTAGCGCACCAGCGGATCGCCAAACCCAGGCACACAGCGGACAGAACCGAAACCCTCTCCGGTAATCATAGCATAATAGATTGCCATTTTTTGCCAAGCTTTATCAACCTCACCGGCATAATTGGGGCGATCGTTCATTGCCAAAGCCAGGTAAGCCGGCGAACTGATGGAACAGCCAAAGCTAAATCTGGGCGCGAACTCTTTGACTTGATGCACCGGCACCCCCATATCAGCTGAATTCACCTCCTCCGGAAATCGCGCAATTACCTTAACCGAGGGGTGCATCTGCAAAGAATTGCCAATATTGTTTGCGATCCCGCTGCGCCGCAGCAGTGCCGGTGTTTGAATCGCACCCCCACAGACAAACAAAGTATCGGCATAAATTTGCAGTGGCCGAGATTCAGCAAACTCACTTTTGAGAATCCATTGATTTCCCGCTTGGCGAATCGACTTCACTCGCGTATTTGCCAGCAGCTTGCACCCCGCCTGCAGCGCCCTGGGAATAAACGTTTTCGTCATCGATTGCCGCGTTCCCTTCTGCGCAGCTGTTTTCTCCCCCGATTCCTCGTATTTAAACCAGCGCGGCACTTCCAAAGATTGCCATCCCAAACGGATTGCACCTTCATGCAGCTTCAGAGAAGCCGCCGGTGCCTCACCAGGAAGAGAGCAGACACTCACATCTTTTTCGCAAGCCTCAAAGTGCTGCAGCAAATCGGCTTCATCGAGAGCATCCACCTCAAATTCTTTCTGCCACTTCTCCAGGATTGCCGGTGGTGTGCGGTGATAGAGTCCGCTATTAATTTCGCTTCCGCCGCCGGCACACCGCCCCTCAACGTACTGAATTTTTGGCGAGCCAAACGCTGCAGTAATCCCGCCGTTGCGATACTTCTGCACCATCTCTTCCCGCGAAAAAGGCGTGCAGGATTCCAGCGGCAAATATGAACCTTCTTCAATCAAAATCACATCCCGACCGGCTTCCGCCAGCAAGCAAGCCGTAATTGCACCGCCCGGGCCAGAACCGACCACAGCAATTTCACATCTCAACTGCGCCAGCGGATTGGTGATGACATTGGAATTGGTGGATTCAGACATTTTAGAATTACCCGGCGATTGAAATTTCTCGTTCCCTGATTCGTAGGGTGCGTTCCCTCTTAGGGAACGCACCCTACCCTCGGCTTTCTGTCCTAACCAATATGACTGCTGCTATACTATCCTCTCGAATACCAGCAGAATATCACTAAACTCTCATAAAACCGCATCAAATCCCGGCAAAATCCAAAAGACGAGTTTTTCCAGGATTCAATCTGACGCCACCGAAATCCGTGAGGCTGCCGGTGGAAAAAAGCGCCTCCCTGCCAAATGCCCCACAGGTCAAAAATCAGGGTGAGCAGCGCCACCGGCAACCGCAGGAAGTCAGGCATCCGCCGGTGCTGCCCGAGGACAAATCGCACTACTTCATTGTGCGGAAAATCCACTGCTGAGTCAACCGGCTGGCAGTTCTGGTGGATGATTGAGTAGCAGAGTGCGGAAACGGTGGATTGGAAACTCCGTGAGATGCCCAACATTTTCACTACTTCTCCACTTTTACCTTGAGTTCGCCCTTTAATTTGAGAAACTGGTTTCCCGCGGGATCGTACACCCACGCCTTGATAGGGGTTTCTCCCACCGGCAGCGATTCCGCCGAAAAATTAACCGCCCATCTGGCTTTTGCGTACCGGCTGGAATTCAGCACTTTGGCCACATCCTGACTGTCCAAGTGTATGTGGGCGCTCGCGAAGAATCTTTTCTTATTTCCGTGCGATAATAGCACTAACCCCGGCTGTTCGAGCCGGTCTGGAAACATGGCCCATCCATGTGCGAACAAACTCCCGTCTCGCTTGACGACTGTCTTTTTTTCAACTTGGAAGCCGGTGTCAAAAAAGCCGTACACTGGGCTCGGCTCGTTAATGAACTTTATATCTTTGGGAAATTCTCTCAGTCCGATTTTATCCAGCTTTTTTGCGAAATACTTAGCCGTAGGTGCGTGAGGAATAACCAGCAGCAAGCAGTTATCCGGCGATCTCCCGTCGATATAGTTGACCAGTTCAAAGCAGGTTTTAGCGTTCTGCTGGTGGATGTGCACTTGGTTGATTTGAGTGGCTATCGCCTCTCCCGATTTTGCCCAAATCAAGCCTATTAAAAAAAATGCCAGTCCCCTATATGCCTGACTGCTCATCCCTTTCTTATCCCTATCATCCCGCTCCAAAAACAATCTCCC
The DNA here is from genome assembly GCA_964546515.1 of uncultured Oscillatoria sp. Taxonomy (GTDB): domain Bacteria; phylum Cyanobacteriota; class Cyanobacteriia; order Cyanobacteriales; family Oscillatoriaceae; genus Oscillatoria. The sequence continues at coordinate 4,117 of CAZJNL010000201.1, read as the reverse complement.
CATCTGGATTGCGGAGATTATTATAAATACGGTCGGGGTTGTGTACCTGGATATCAAAGCCGGCACTGCGCTGCCAAAACCGGCTCGCCCTGCGGTGTTGAGGCTGGCGTAGAATACCGCAAATAAACCTAAAGATAGCCAAGGGGCGGCAGCAATCCTAAATTCTGGCTCGCACTTCTTGCTGAAGAACTGAAGGGCAAAAAACAGGTAGGCGCAAAAAACTATTCCCCCCACCACCGGGGCGAGATTAGCAGCATACTCTGGAACTGATGCGGTTGAATACAAATTCTTGAAGGCGGGGTAGTTGGGGAAGATGTAGGGATTGATTCCCGCGACTAAGGGCGAACCCAAGAGGCTGAAGAAATAGGCTCCCGCCAATAAGGGATGTTTGAGAAAGTAAAATATATCTGGATGATAAACCGGCTTTTGATAGCCTATCGAGTAAATGGCTGCTGACAGTGCGAACAGCGCCACCCACCCGACAATTCTTTTCCGCTTCTCTTGAGAATTTCCGGGAATAGCTGCTACTGTAGGGACTAGCGCTAGCCAAGAGAGCAACCCGTGGGCGGAGGAAAAGCTCGCAATAAAGCAGAAGACTGCTGCACCGGCAAGTCTTGTTATTGGCTTCCATGCCGGTGCGACTGCTATACATATAGCAATCGCTACGCAAGCATTGATTAAAAACCAGGCGATTTGAAACCCCCACAGCCAGTTCTCCCACTGCACCAAGGAGAACACCAGCATGCAAGTGAGGAAATTGGCTAAATGAAACAACCCTTTGCCTTCTGTCTCTCTTTGGTTCTCTCTTTGATTGGCGGCTATTTTGTAGAGGGCAAAAAAGGTTAATATCCCTAAAAAAACGCTGAAATATAATTCGTATCTAATGTCCCATTTAGTGGCAAAAGCTAGCGCTGTAGCGATTAGCCTTGGGAAAAACATGCGGTGTTCGTTATGCTGGTTAAAAAAGTCGGCAAAGGTTGCTTTCCCTTGGCTAACTTTATTAAAAATATCTGTCCATCCTATTTCATCCCAAAAGGGCAAATTAACCCCAAAGCTGGCGACAAACCACAGCAGCAGGGCCATCGGGATGAGATACACTGTCAGGAGAAACCGGCCATCCTTGAGAATTAGTTTCATCTGTTGCTAGCGCACAAGAATACTGGCTTTAGATTTTGACATAGGGCGGGGCACCGCCGCCGTTTTTCCCGTTTCCCAGTTTCCAAACGCAGCCGGAAATCCAATTTGTCAGAACGTGGGCCACAATCGGCACCAGCAAGTTGCCGGTCGCCAGGGCGCTGTACCCCAGCATTAGCCCCACGCAGGTGGCCCAAACGACATAAGACCACTGTTGGGGCCCGCTGAAATGCAGAATGCCAAAGCACAGACTGGATATCACTAGAGCCGTTGCGTCCAACCCCAAGTCTGACAGCATGACGCCCCGAAACAGGAGTTCTTCACTCATACCGGGCAGCAGTCCCAGCCAGAGCAGGTCTGGCCACTCCAAGGGTTTGAGTACCAAGGCTAGGTAGAAATCCGCACTCTGGCGGTATGCCGGCCACAGCCGGTACACAATAGCGCTGGCCGCAGTGATGGCCAGCCCGACGCCGGCACCCCAGGGCAGCGCCCAACCCGTCGGGCTGAGCGGGAGTAGGGAGACGCTGCTCAAGTGCTGCCAAACTTTGGCAACCAGCAACAATATAACTGCAGTGACTCCCATGTACCCTAAAATTTCGATGCGGGTCAGGGGTTCCATGTCTGGACGGTTAGGAAGTGGTTCGGCCATCGGTAAAAGAGAGGCAACGCAAGGACGAGATAGATGGGCTGAGGGCAGCTGGACTGATGCCGGCGCGGTGAGCCACCATAACGCCCAGCGCCTCTAAGTATGAGTTTACCCTTACGGCTTTAACTCCCACTTTTTCAGGAGGCACTTGCATTGTAGTCTGATTTTCGCTGACGGCAATCGCCAGCACCGGCATCTGGCTAAAGCTCAATACCGCACTGCCTCCGAAGGCGGTTGCCGGCACCACCACGGCATCGACTTGTTCCGCCCACACATCTGCCGGTTGACAAATCTCTGATTTTGCGGTAATAAACTGAGGTGCGCGACTCAGACCGGCAAGAACGCAAGGCAAGAATGTGTGGCCCAATTCCTCTGCAGCCGAGCGGGGGGACAGATTGGCATCGAGGGGCAGGGGCGAGAGTGCCGGTGCGTGGGCGCAGGGAATTGCAAAGGTGCGCACGACGAGGTGGCTAATTATCGCTTCCGCACCGGCAAGCGGGTCAACTCCCTGTCCGTGCCGGTAGCGCTGCAACGCTTCACTGTCTGGGTCGTCGGGAAATCTGGCCACCACTGCCAGCGCCTCCGCCCCCGCTTGCCGAATCAGCATTTCCGCCGCCCGCAACAAGCTTCCCGGATTGCCAATCGTCCCCCAGCTAGCACCGGCATCCGATATGCGCAGTTCCACCTCCAGCGGCGCGTCTGTCACCGCACAGTCCGTCAGATTCAGCCCCAAAGTGGCCCTCGCCGCGTCAGCCGCTTGCAGGTGCCGCAACCGCAAGTCTGGCTCAATCCCCCGGTCGAGGATTAAACCCACCCGGTTCTGGTGTACCGGTCGCAGCCCCCAGCACCCTTTGGCAAATTTGTCAAGTCCGAAGCCTTCCACATAGAGCGCATTTGGCAGCGGCCAGTACAGCTGGGCACCGTTCAGGACGTTAGGATGAGTAATCAGGCGGTCAGCGATTTGCGCCATCGCTCTGGCAACCGGCAGCGCATCCCCCGCATAGCCGCCAATCGCCGCACCAATGCCGGTGGGCACAATCAGCACAACCGTATAAGGACGCCGAACCATCTTAAATTCCGTTTATTTAGTTTTTAACGTTACTCTGAAGCCAATTAAAAGCCTAACACCTTACCTGTCTCAACTTTGTATTAAATTCCGTTTATATTGTTTGTTTGCGTGCCGTGCGGGAAGGGACAGGCGGGATGGGACAGGCGGGACGGGACAGGCGGGATGGGACAGGCGGGACGCCTGTCCTACGCCTCGCCCCCTTCCCGCGCACGGGGAGGGGGTTGGGGGGGTAGGTTTTTCGGTTGTCAGCAAAGAACGGCGTTGCATTTGCGAATGTAAATATCGGGCGCGGTAGTAAACATCCCCGCGCATTTGCGTTAGCCCCTACATTGGATCTGTAGGGGCGAAGCATGAGCGTGAGGATCTTTGCTGCAATACGCGCATTTAACAGCGCTCATGCTTCGCCCTTGCGATGCGGGAAAGAGAAAAAACCTACCCTTGTAAGGGTTAGGGGGTGGGGTCATGCCTTCACACCGGCACGCCGGCGGAATCGGAATCGGCGGTGACTACTGCTTCAACCAGGGCTTTGTGCCGGTCGGCGTCAGTGCCGGTGATTGCCCAGCGCAAGGGTTCCCCCCGCTTTTGCAGTTCCGCCTCAATCGCTTGCTGCAGCTGCTTGGGCGATTCCTGCAAGTCAATTTCAGCCGTAATAAAGTGGGTCGTCATCGCGGTAGTTCGGGTAGTAGATGCAATTAATCGTAACGGGCAAGAGTGCCGGTGCGTCCCCCAGAGCGCAGGTCTGGTATGAAAAATCGAGGGCAAGAAACCGGGTTTCTCTTCCCGCACGGGATTACCAAAAGAAACCCGGTTGCTCAGATTTCAAGACCGGCGCTCTACGGTTGGCCAAATTGCCGCTGGTAGACTTCATCTTCCTTCTCAGTCACAATCTTGAGATTGGAGAGAGGTTTGGCGACGCACAGCAGCACATATCCTTCCGCCTGGAGTTCGGGACCGACGCCCATGCCATCCTTCTGATCCACCTCTCCTTCCTGGATCTGAGCGGCGCAAGTGGTGCAGACACCGGCATTGCAAGAGCAGGGCAACTCTAGCCCTGCAGCGACGGCAGCCCGCAGGATAATCTTATCTTCTGGGACTTCGATAGTGTGGGTGGTGCCTTGGTGGTTAATTTCAACAGTATAAGTCTTGGACATTATGTGAGGCGGTCGCGTGAAGCGCCAAATCTTCTAAGTGGGAGCGTAACCTTTACTTGCGGCGTCGCACACCGCATGGAACGAACTCTTCTCTTCCCCCCCTCCCCGTGAACGGGG